>JAHOYS010000339.1 GCA_019038815.1 Desulfobacterales bacterium
ATATAATAATTTTCGATAGTTATAAAGTTTTAAACATTTAAACACTCTTTGTTATTATTATTGTTTTTTATTAAGTATTTAATTAATAAAACCACCGCTATTTAATAATTGATAAATCAAATTATTTGATATAAATATTGGTAAATATTAATTTTAAAAAAGGAAATTTAAATGAAATTTTCATTTGATAAAAAAAATATTCTGGATGTTCTTTCAAAAATTCAGGGATTGACCGGAAGAAAAACCAATTTGGCCATTACATCTGATATTCTTATCAAAGCTATGGGATCACAGATCACTATCACAGCCAATGATCTGGAGACCGTTTTTCTTGGGAACTATGAGGCCCAAGTGGAAACAGAAGGTGTTTTATCTATTAATTCGAAAAAATTTTTTGAAATTATCAGAGAATATCCGGAAAATAAAATCTTTGTTAATGAAATAGAAAACAGGTGGGTTGAAATTGGAAAGGGAGACAGTATTTTTCATATTGTATCTTCTGATTATGAAAATTTTCCTGAAACCCCGGTAATAGAGAATATAGAATTTATTGAAATTAATTCCGCAGATTTAAAAAAAATGATTGATACAGCCTCTATCGTGAATTATTCCGGTGAAGAAAAAAGGATTTATGTTATAGGGTCCCTGATTGAAAAAATATCAACAGATGAAAGTGAAAGATTAAGAATTGTATCAACAGACTCAAGAAGGCTTCATTGCTATGACGCAGAGTTCAAAGGCGAACTCATGTTGCCGGATGAAAGTGTTATTATACCTAAAAAAGGATTGTCTGAATTAAGCAAATTCATCGACAGCAGTAAAGGTAGTATAAAAGTGGGAGTTAAAGACAACCACTTTATTTTTCAAAATAAAAATGAATCCATCATGATTAAACTTCTTGAAGGGGAGTATCCTGATTATAAACCCGTGATAAATCACGAGAACATGATTCCAATTGAAATGGATAAAACCATGTTTTCAACCCTTATGAAAAGAGTATCTATTTTAACCTCTGATGATTATAAAAGCGTAATTTTAAATTTCAAGAACAATGAACTTTTGGTTACTATTACCAATCCTGAAATAGGTGAATCAAAAGAGCAGATGATGATCTCATTTTCCGATGAAGAAATTAAAAGTGCCTTTAATCCGAAATATTTTATAGATGCCTTAAGTATTTTTGAAGAAAGTGTTGTTGTTTTAAATGTTAAAGACAATAAAAGTCCTTGTATTATCAGGGGTCTGGATGATGATAAACTTATTTGTGTAATAATGGCGATGCATATATCATAGAGGTAAAACGTGAATGAAAATAAAGTAAATAACGAGTATAGTGCGAATAGTATAAAAGTACTTGAAGGTCTTAAAGCCGTACGGAAAAGACCGTCCATGTATATAGGAAATGTTGATCTCCAAGGCCTTCATCATCTGGTTTATGAAGTGGTGGATAATAGTATTGATGAAGCTATGGCAGGACATTGTGATAGGATTATTGTTACCATTCATCCTGATATGCGTGTGAGTGTGGAAGATAATGGTCGCGGGATTCCTGTTGAAATGCATGAAACAGAACACATACCCGCATGTGAAGTGGTTATGACTAAACTCCATGCCGGGGGTAAGTTTGATAAAGACTCCTATAAAGTATCAGGCGGGTTACACGGAGTGGGAATTTCCGTTGTGAATGCACTCTCCCAGATTCTTGAGATGGAAGTTTATAAAAATGGAAAAATTTATTTTCAATCCTATTCCAAAGGACAGGTGCTGACCGAACTGACCATTAAAGGGAATACGGATAAACGGGGAACAAAGATTACATTCCGCCCTGACTTTGAAATCATGAATGAGAATGAATTTGTGTATGAGACCCTTACCCGGAGAATGAGAGAACTTGCCTTTCTAAATAAAGGTGTCAGGATCATTATTGAAGACGAACGGTCTGCTGAAAAAGAAGATTTTTATTATGAAGGCGGAATTGTTTCTTTTGTCGAGTATGTGAACCGGTCCTGCACAGCTTTGCATGATCCCATTCATATTGAAGGGGCTAAAAATGATGTACAGATTGAAGTGGCTATTCAATATAATGATACATTTAAAGAAAAACTCTATTCCTTTGCCAATAATATCAAGACCGTTGAAGGTGGATTCCATGTGTCAGGTTTTAAGGGTGCGTTAACCCGTACAGTGAATTCATATATTTCTTCGGGAGCAAATAATCTGCCCAAAAACATGCAGAATATTAAAATTGGCGGTGATGATATGAGGGAAGGCCTTTCCGTTATTATTTCCGTGAAACTGATGGAGCCCCAATTTGAGGGCCAGACAAAAACAAAGCTTGGGAACAATGAAGTTAAAGGGATTGTTGAATCCCTTCTTAATAAAAAACTGGGCCATTATCTCGAGGAAAACCCGGCTATCGCAAGGAAAATTATTGGAAAGGCTGTTGATGCGGCAAGGGCCAGGGATGCTGCTAAAAGAGCCAGGGAACTTGCCAGAAAAAAAGGAACCCTGATGGATTCATCTCTCCCTGGAAAACTGGCTGAATGTCAGTATGCAGACCCTGCTGAAAGAGAATTATTCTTAGTGGAGGGAGATTCTGCAGGAGGCAGTGCAAAACAGGGAAGAGACAGGCGCTTCCAGGCAATTCTTCCTCTTAAGGGAAAAATTTTAAATGTTGAAAAGGCCAGGTTTGATAAAATTTTACGAAGCGATGAAATTAAAAATATTATTACGGTTCTTGGAACCGGTGTTGGCAGCGAAGAGTATGACATTGAAAAAATCAGATATCATAAAGTTGTGATTATGACGGATGCGGATGTTGACGGATCTCATATCAGAACCCTGTTATTAACTTTTTTTTACAGGCAGATGCCGGATCTTGTTTCAAAAGGATATCTATATATTGCCCAGCCCCCTCTTTTCAGGGTGGGTTCAAGAAAAAGCGGGGTTTATTTGAAAAACGAAGAAGAGTATTCCAATTATCTGGTAAAAAGAGTTACCGGGCAGAAAAATGTTTTTCTAAACAAGAACAAAGAACCGCTTTCTGAAGATGAGTTTTATTCTTTTTTAATGGATTTGTCTGATTATTATAATGCAGTGAGTCTGTTAAAGAAAAGAGATATGGATACAAATCTTTTACTTACTCTGATTAAAAACGGAGTGAAAGATAAATTTTTTCTTGAAGAAAAACAAAATTTTCTTTCTCTTTCAAAAGATCTTGGACAAAATGGATATACTCTTGGTGAAATAGAGTATGACCCGGAACGAAACATCTTTGAAATGGATATATATGAGAAAGAAGAAAAACAGTTTCTTTTAAGGGTTGGCAGAGAAATTCTGGCAACCGGCGATTACAAGAGAATGCTAAGGGGATATGAAAAAATCAGACACTTTGACAAACCGCCTTTTTCCATATCTGCCAAGCATTCAGATGCACTGATAAAAAAAGAGCATCATTTTGATGATACCAACAGCCTGTTTGAGTTTATCATGTCAGAAGCTAAAAAGGGTATCAATACTCAGCGCTACAAGGGCCTGGGTGAAATGAATGCAGACCAGCTCTGGGAAACCACCATGAATCCTGGAAAAAGAAACATGCTTCGGGTGGATATAGAAGATGCTGAAAAAGCAGATGAAATTTTTACCCTTCTTATGGGTGAGGAAGTTGAGCCCAGGAGAAATTTTATTCAAAAGCACGCCCTTGAGGTCGCTTCGCTCGATTATTGATAGAGTTGTTTAAAATAAAAGGCTGGTGAACGGGCCAATGTTTAATTGACTTAATTTTGAAATTAAATTATTCTGTGAATACACTTCAATGATAAATTCTTTGTGACAGTTTATTAAAAAAAGGAGGTTATCATGACCAAGTCTATTCATAAAATAATCGATGAGCGGATCAAAAAATGGGAGCTGGAGAAAAGGGAAGACAGGCCCATTCAGGAGACCGTCAATGTTATCGCGATATCAAGGGAATCCGGCAGCCGGGGATATGAAGTTGCAAAAAAACTATGCCGGGAAACAGGGCTTGATCTTTTTCATCATGAAATAGTTGATGCCATGGTTGAGACATCAAAAAACAGTCGGGTTTTTCTGGAAACTCTGGATGAAAAGGGAATGAATATAGTTGATGATATTGTATCCAATTTTGTGACTGAACAGCATTTATGGCCGGATGAATATTCAAAGCTCCTGTTTAAGATACTGACCACTATCGGTAAGCATGGAAATGCCGTTATTCTCGGAAGGGGTGCCAATTGTGTTCTTCATAAACAAAATGCGCTCAGGGTAAGAATTGTTGCCCCCTTGATAGTCAGGCGTGATTATATACAGAAAAGCCTTGATCTGAGTAAGGATGATGCACAAAAATATCTTGTCAGCACAGACGCTAACAGAAACGCTTTTGTAAAAAGGTATTTTAATAGTGATGCAACCGATCCTGCAAATTACGACCTTCTTTTGAACACAGGTACCTTGTCTGTTAAAAAAGCGGTGCAGGTAATTAAATGTGCAATCAGTTGAAATTAAACTGTCATATTTTCCATGGCTTTTTTCATTTGACGAACAGCCTGTCTTAATCGTTCTTCATTTTCCACCAGAGCAAGGCGCAGGTATCCTTCTCCTTCTTCGCTGAATCCTGTTCCGGGAGCCACCGCTACATTCGCCCTGTCCATCATTTCAATGGCAAACTGCATGGCACCCATTTTGTTAAATGGTTCCGGGATCTTTGCCCAGACAAACATGCCGGCTTTTGGTCTTTTAATGTCCCATCCGATTCTTTCAAGGCCGTTGCACAAAACATCTCTTCTTGTCTGGTATATGTTTGCCAGCTCGGGAATAGTATCGTCACAATCGCGCAACGCAATAATGCCGGCCACCTGGATAGCGGAAAAGATTCCATAGTCAAAATAGCCCTTGATGTTCCCCAATGCCTGAACAATTTGGGAATTTCCCACACAATATCCAATTCGCCACCCTGCCATATTATAGGATTTTGAAAAAGATCCAAATTCCACTCCAACATCCTTTGCTCCCTCAACTTCAAGAAAACTAGGGGCTTTATACCCGTCAAAGGTTATTTTTGAATAGGCAAAATCGTTGATGACCATGAAATTAAACCGCTTGGCAAGCTTTACTATTTCTTTAAAAAATTCTTTCTCTATCACAACTCCTGTAGGATTATGGGGGTAATTGAGCATAAGAACTTTGGGTTTGGGGTAACAGGCCTCACAGATACTAATAATACGGTCAAGGAAGTTTTTTTCTGGTTCTATGGGTATCTTCATAACATTGGCCCCTGCAATAACAGCTGCATAAATATGAATCGGGAATGCAGGGGCAGGAACAAGAACGGAATCTCCCGGGCCCATGATAGCCAGGCAGAGATGAGAAATCCCTTCTTTGGAGCCAATAGTGAAATAAGTTTCTTTTTCAGAATCAAGATCAATATTGTAATGGCGTTTGTAATATTTCGCAATTTCAATTTTTAAATGCGGCATGCCCGAGCTTTCCGGATACCGGTGTGATTTAGGATCTTTAGCCACTTCAACCAGCTTTTCAATCACTGCATCAGGTGTCGGGTCCATGGGATTCCCCATACCAAGATCAATCACATCATCCCCTTTACGCCTTTTATCCATTTTCATTTTGTTTATCATTCCAAACAAATAAGGGGGCAGCTGATCCATACGGTTTGCAAAACGAATAACACTCTTTTTTTCCAAAGCAACGCTCCTTTGTAAAACTTTATTTTGTAATTGTGAAAACAAAATCATAGCAAATTTTTAAAGCATAGGAAAATAAAAAATCTCTCTCCCTCTTTTTTGTCAGACATATATCTTGCAAACCTGTTTTTTGTCTTGACAAATGGATAATTCCACACGAATATTATTTAATATTCGTGTGCATTAAGAAGAGATCATTTTTAAGCTCAAGAGAAACAGGACATACCATGAAGAACTTTTTTTTAATTTTAGTATGGTTGACTATTTTATCAGGTTTCTCACAAGCCTTTGCGCAAGAGTGGGGTGAGATTGAAACCGCAGCTGAAGGGCAAACCGTATATTTCAATGCCTGGGGCGGCTCTCAACCTATTAATGAGTATATTGCCTGGGCCTCAGGAGTTGTACAAAAAAGATACGGGGTCCGTGTAATCCATGTAAAAGCAGCAGATATTGGCGATGTGGTTTCCCGTATTCTTGTTGAAAAAGCAGCAAAAAAACAGAAAGATGGCAGCGTAGATCTGATGTGGATCAATGGCGAAAATTTTAGGGCCATGAAAGAAAACAAGCTTTTGTATGGGCCTTTTTCGCAAAAACTGCCCAATTATCATCTGGTGGATACTAAGAATAAAAAAACAGTGCTTTATGATTTTACCATACCTGTTGATAACATGGAATCTCCTTGGGGAATGGCCCAGCTTGTATTTTTATATGATACAAAACCGGTGTCGGAACACCCGAAAAGCATGTTAGATCTTCTTGTATTTGCCCGAAAAAATCCAGGAAGATTTACTTATCCGGCCTTACCGGGTTTTCATGGCACTACATTTATTAAGCAGGCGCTTTTTGAGCTGATTTCTGATTCCAAAGCGCTGAATCGTCCGATACGCCAATCAGAGTTTGAAAAAAACACCCGGCCATTATGGGAATACCTGGATGCATTGCATCCTTTTTTGTGGCGAAAAGGAAAGGTGTTCCCGAGCAGTGCTTCCCAGATGTTAAGCCTTTTGAATGACAATGAAATTTTTATTTCCATAAGCTTTAATCCAAATTCTGCCAGCAATGCCATTGAAAACGGCGAACTTCCCAATACCGTACGAACCTATATCCATACCAGCGGCACCATTGGCAACACTCATTTTGTGGGTATACCATTCAACTCGTCAGCCAGACAGGGAGCAATGGTGTTTGCCAATTTTCTTTTAAGTCCCGAGGCCCAGGCAAGAAAAGCAGACCCGGAAATCTGGGGAGATCCGACTGTCCTTGATACTCAAAAACTTGCGGGCAGGGAGAAGGCCTTATTTGATGCTGTTCCAAAAGGGATTGCAACTCTGACACCCAAAGAACTGGGCCAGACTTTACCGGAACCCCATGTCTCATGGGTTCAGGCCCTGGAAAAAGAGTGGCTTAAACGGTACAGCAAATAAACGAGGAGAATGATGCGATTGTCCAGACAGGGAACAAGCCGTATTTTTCCTGTCTTTGTTATTGGTTTGTTTGGCATAACCATTTTGTCAGGTCTTCTTGGAACACTCCTGCCATCCATGAATTACCTGCCTGTTATCGGGCATAAACACGTTTCATTGTCTGTCTGGTTTGACTTTTTTTCTTACCCGGGTATTAAAACATCCATTCTTGTGACGCTTTTTTCCGGGTTAACAGCCTCTTTTGGTGTTGTCATCTTTGTATTTTTGTTTATTACCTTTTCTTATGGAAATGCATTATGGAAAATTTTTGAAAAAATTCTTTCCCCTGTTCTTTCGATTCCCCATGCAGCATTTGCCATTGGATTTGGTTTTTTAATTGCCCCTTCCGGGTGGCTGATCAGGATGGTCTCTCCGGGATTGACGGGGTTTGTCTATCCACCGGACTGGAGTATCCTCAATGATCCTGCAGGAATTAGTCTTGCCATTGCATTGGTGATCAAAGAATTTCCTTTCTTAATTATGGTTACCATGGGTGCTCTGGGTCAGCTTGATATTGAAAAAACACTTCTGGCCGGAAGGGCGCTTGGGTATAAAAAAGAGCAGATCTGGTTGAAAATTTTAATTCCAAGATTATATCCTCATTTAAGATTATCGATTTTTGCTATAATTGCTTACTCTCTTTCAGTCGTTGATATGGCCATTATTTTGGGTCCAAGCTCCCCACCACCGCTTGCTGTACTGATTTTGAAATGGTTCAATGATCCGGACATGAGCTTTAAATTGATTGCTGCAGCCGGGTCTTTGTTTCTTTTTTTTGTTGTGGTTTTAAGTGTTTTATTGGTTTATCTCATCGAAAGATCAGCTTGCTTTGTTTCAGAATCCTGGATTACAAATGGAAAGCGTCACTCATTTTCAGCACGGTTTAAATCAATAGTTTTTTTTATGGGTGTTTGTATTATCGGGTTCACCATGGTTTCCTCTGTTGTTCTTGTGGTCTGGTCTTTGACATGGCAGTGGAGATTCCCTGACTTTCTTCCTGCTGTATGGACACTGAAATTCTGGGCAAAGGGTCTTGTTTCTTCTTTCGACCCTGTGATGACAACCATGTTCACAGGAATGGCCGCAGCTTTTATCGGACTGATTCTTACCATCGGCTGTCTGGAGCATGATGTGAATTTTCAAACAAATCATATCATGCAGGGCAAGGCTCAAAATAATAACAAGACCCTTTATTATTTTTTATATCTTCCGTTGCTGGTTCCCCAGATCACATTTATGGCAGGTATCCAGCTTTTGCTGGTCATCATGAAGATAGACGGTTATTGGATCGCACTTATGTGGTCTCACCTGCTGTTTGTTCTGCCTTATATGTTTATCTCCTTAAGTGCCACATACCGGGCTTTTGACAGACGGCTTACCGACCAGGCAATGCTTTTGGGAAGACCATACATGATAGTTTTGTTTAGAATAAAACTACCCATGCTGTTAAGACCGATCCTGTTTTCTTTTGCCATTGGATTTGCTGTGAGCGTGGCACAATATATTCCCACGATACTGGTGGGGGCAGGAAGATTTTCAACCATTACAACCCAGGTTGTTAACATTGCATCGGGTTCAGATCGCAGGGCCATTGCGGTTTATGCTCTTATTCAGCAGTTTTTGCCCATGATTATTTATGCCCTGGCCATTATCCTCCCGAAAATTTTGTATTACAATAAAAAAGGAATGCAGGTATAAGGAAAAGATTATGTCTCTTGAATTGGAAAAGGTCAGTATATTAAAGTTTGGTTCGGCCATCTTTGATCCAGTGAATATAGTGATTAAACCCGGCGAGATTACCACTGTTATGGGGCCAAGCGGGTGTGGAAAGTCCACGCTTTTGTCTGCTGTGTCAGGAAGCCTGGACGCTGTGTTTACCCTCAAAGGGTCCATTCGTTTGTATGGCCGGGAGTTATTAACCCTGCCCATGGAAGAGCGCAATATCGGTATGCTTTTCCAGGATGACCTTCTCTTTCCTCACATGAATATCGGCAGCAACCTTGCCTTTGCCATTAAAGAGAAAACATCTGGAGAACAACGAAAAACAATGATTGAAAAAGCCCTTAAAACAGCAGGGCTTGAAGGGTTTGAAAAGCGTGATCCTTCAAGCCTTTCAGGGGGACAAAAAGCAAGGGTCAGTCTTTTGAGAAGTTTATTGGCTGATCCTTCCGCCCTTTTAATGGATGAACCCTTTTCCAAGCTTGATCAAAGTCTTAAGGCAAAAATAAGAGACTTTGTTTTTTCTCAGATAAAAAGAATGAATATCCCGGCGCTTTTAGTGACCCACGATCCCCTGGATTGCCCTGAGGGCGGGATGATATTAAACCTGAACAACAAAGAAGGATAAACCCATGCTCGACCCCTGGGCGATAAAAGTATTGAGCGCACCTTTGGAAGCCTGTGCCCATATTCTGAAAAAAAAGGATATCAACCCGGATCAGGTCACAATTACAGGCTTTGGTATCGGTCTGTTTGCTTTTTTTACTCTCTGGATGACCTGGTATAAAACAGCTCTTTTTTTCATTATCTTGAACCGAATCATGGACGGGCTGGATGGAGCGCTTGCAAGACTGACAAAAAAAACAGATGCTGGCGGATTTCTGGATATCTGCCTGGATTTTATTTTTTATTCCGGTGTGGTTGCAGGGTTTGCCCTTTCTAATCCTCAAAACAATGCAATTCCCGCAGTTTTCCTGTTGGTCAGCTTTGTGGGAACAGGGACCAGCTTTCTTGCCTTTGCCGCCATGGCTCAAAAACATGATTTAAACAGTCCGGCCTATCCCCATAAAGCCCTGTATTATATCGGGGGACTCACCGAGGGCACGGAAACCATTGTTTTTTTTACAGTAATTTGTATATTCCCGGCTTATTTTCCTTTCTTTGCTTTTTTCTTTGCTTTTTTGTGTTTGATTACAACAACAACAAGGATCAGTGTGGGATATAAGACCCTGAAAACTGTTGCCAGAAAGAAGGAAAAGATGGTATTCGATCAGAGCATGAATAATAACAAAAACCCATAACAACAGGTCATATATAATGAAACCGCAGGGAAAACACGTTTTGTCTGCGGTTTCTGGATGTTTTTTAAAGAAAAAATAATAGTATTTAAAGGAGAACAAATAATGAAGTTCAGCATTTTTCCAATTGGTACAATTGAAACCCCTTTTGATGATTTGGAAGGTATGCCGATACAGCCCTCAGGGGCTTCTCAGGTTCAGGGTGCCATTGTCATTGATAAAGAGTATGAACAGGGTTTAAATGATCTGGAAGGCTTTTCCCACATCATCCTTCTCTATCATTTTCATCAGTCAAAAGGGTATAATCTGATGGTTAAACCTTTTCTGGATGATCAAAAAAGAGGCCTTTTTTCCACACGGGCACCAAGACGCCCCAACCCTATCGGATTATCCATTGTCAGGCTGATCAAAAGAGAGGGCAACAGATTAACCATTGAGGGAATCGATGTGCTGAACGGCACCCCGTTAATTGATATCAAGCCCTATGTTCCGGGCTTTGACACAAAAGATGTGACTGCCATTGGCTGGCTTGAAAACAAGCAGGAAAATGCAATAGACTTAAAATCGGATGACCGCTTTCTTTAAAATTTCATGTTATGCTGAAGGCTTGGGAAAGGCAAAAACAAAAAACTCTTTACCTCTTTTTAATATTTCTATAAACTTGCCAGGTTCAAAATAAGTTATCTTGATCAGGCAGCTGTTTTAAACAACAATCAACCTGGAGTGTAAGTTGCAGAACAATGATGATCTGACTGTTAAGGCATCTGTCTTAACGGTTTTTATATGTATTCTTTTTGGTGCCAATCCCGTGGCCATAAAGTTCAGCCTTACAGGATTAGGCTCTTTTACTGCAGCGGGAATCCGGTTCGCCATTGCTGCCATTGTGATTTTTATTTGGTCAAGGCATAAAAAAATATCCTTAAAACTTAATCAAAAACAATTGGGCCAGATGTTGATACTGTCTGCCATTTTTGTTGTTCAGCTTTCCTGTTTTTATCTGGGTCTTGGTAAAACCACCGCATCCCACGGGGCATTGATATCTAATGCTCTGCCGTTTATTGTATTGGTTCTGGCTCATTTTTTTATTCCCGGTGATACGATTTCCTTTAAAAAAGTGGTCGGTATAACCCTTGGTTTTATAGGTGTTATATTCTTGTTTTTTGACGAACAGGACCTGACCGGTGATTTAATGACAGGGGATTTGATTATTCTTGCGGCTATATTTTTGTGGAGCTCAAGTGCAGTTTTTGTAAAAAGGATTATCTCGGAATATAATGCAGTTCAAATTACCATATATCCCATGATTTTTGGTGTACCCTTATTTTTTCTTGGCGGTTTTTTATGGGATGATCAAATGATACGTATGATCAACCCGACCATTATCAAGGCACTGCTGTATCAGTCCATTGTAACGGCATCTTTTGGCTTTATTGCCTGGAACACCCTGCTGCAGAAATTCGGGGCAACAGCACTCCACTCCTTTATCTTTATCATGCCTCTGGCTGGTGTCCTGTTTGGCGTGCTGCTTTTAGGAGAGACCATCACTCTTCATTTGGTTATCTCAATCATTTTTATTGTGACAGGGGTAATCATTGTAAATTTGAGAAGAAAGAAACACCCGGCATCAGTACATTAAATAAAGTTTTTTCAATTTTTTTTGTTTTATGTGAAAAAAAGGTTTGACATAAAGGTTTTTTTCATGCATTATACGCCGGTCTTCTCGAGAGACAGTTTGAGTTTCTTCGAGAAGTTTTTTTTTGATCTTTGAAAATTGGTCAGTGAGAAATTTTAGAGCGGGTCTAAAACAAGA
>JAHOYS010000152.1 GCA_019038815.1 Desulfobacterales bacterium
TGTTCGGGGGACTCCGCTACTACCACTCAAATTCAACCCTCAGTTAATTTTACAACGACTTTTGCACCTGATTGTAATAATTCAGGCCGGGTTTCAGGCTCGTGCGGTTGTGATGAGAAGGAAACTTTCTGGAGGCGTTTGAGCAAGGAGTCTCTGGATGCCACACTAATGGTAATTAAATTCATGGCTCTGGCATTTTTCCTGGAAGCCTTAATCATTCTTTATATACCGGAAGAATGGATAACAACTATTATGGGCCAGGAAAATTCATGGGCGATTTTAACGGCTGCTTTTCTGGGAATTCCTGTATATACCAGCAATTTAAGTGCATTACCTATGGTAAGCGGGCTGCTCTCCCAAGGCATGAGTCCTGCTGCTGCATTAGCTTTTCTAATTGCCGGCCCTACAACCACTCTACCTGCAATGGCAGCTGTTTGGACCCTTGTCAAATACCGTGTCTTTATTTTGTACGTTTCATTTTCATTGGCAGGTGCAATTACATTGGGATATTTAAAATTGATTTTCAACTTGTGATGGCCCGGGTGATTTGTATTGCTTTCCTTTTAGATTTTGTTTACTAAACCAGTATCTCATATAACCAAACCATAAAAGGAGAGATCATGGACCATCAGATCAAATCTGCCATTCCCGACTTTTTAAACATTTTAGGGCTTATTGAAGAACCCATGGGAATGTTTTTTACAGATACAAAACCGGACAAAGGATACTCCCCCGAACCCATGGATCTGCCGACCCGTGAAAAGGAAGAAAAAAATGAAATCAACTGGCAGGAAATATTCGGACAGTTTTCCTGTGTCATGGGAAAAATTTGGCTTGCCAGGAAAAAAAAGACCGCTGCCTATTTTTCCTCAACACAGTTTGGATGCCCGGGTGGTGCCTTCTGGCTTGGATTCAACAAACCCCAGGCCGAAACCATTATTCACTACGTATCCTCAGGAATTCCCGGCAGGATGGAAGGTGAGCATTATTGCGATTCTCCGGATCATTTAAGACAGATTTTTGAGTATGTTGATCCTGTACCGGCTGCCGGAGAGTATTGTGTGTTTAAGCCTGTCAGCCAGTTTTCTGAAAAAGAAATCCCTCTAATGGTTTCTTTTTTTACACGTCCGGAACCTTTAAATGGACTTCACCAGCTGGCAGCTTTTGTAACAAATGATCCTGAAGTTGTCGCATCTCCCTGGAGTGCTGCCTGCGGAAGCCTGGCTGTCTGGCCCCTGCATTATCTTAAAAAGGGTAAAAACAGGGCTGTTGTGGGTGGATGGGACCCATCCGCAAGAAAATTTTTTAAGACGGATGAACTTTCCTTTACTATCCCTTTTGGTATGTTTACCCAGATGATTGACCGGTATAAAGACTCTTTCCTTACAACCAAAACCTGGGAAAATGTTCATAAAAAGATCAATAAAAGCAAAAAAGCCTGGAATGAAATATAGGCGGCTCAGCCCGGATCAAAGAAGAGTGCGAATAAAATCTCCTGTTGCAGAGACTCCTTTGTCTTCAACAATCCGAATAGTCTGGGAACCTATTACGGCAATGTCTGCCTTGCCTTTTAAATAGTCGACATCCGCCTTTTCTTTTACGCCGAATCCTACGGCCAGGGGAAGGTTTGTTGCTTTTCGGCACCTTGAAAGATAGACAGCAAGTTCGTTGGAAAAAGCAGTTTCTTTTCCGGTTACTCCTTTTCTTGCCATGCAGTAGACAAACCCGGATGCAAAGGAAGACAGGTACGCCAGGCGTTCATCACTGGTCTCAGGTGAGAAAATATAAATGGGGCTTAAGTTGTTTTTCTTCATGGCCCTGATGTAGCTCTCTCCTTCTTCCGGCGGCAGGTCGGGAACAATGGCCCCTTTTAAATTTATCCGGGCCATTTTATCTGAAAATTGTTCCATCCCGTATTTATAAAGGATGTTAGCGTAACTCATAAACAAAAACGGAATGGAAAACTCTTTTGATACCCTCTGTGCAAATTCAAGGCATTTTTTAACCGTTGACCCTTTTTCTATGGCTTTCTGGTTGGCTTTTAAAATAACAGGCCCGTCAGCCATGGGTTCTGAAAACGGAATCTGCAATTCCATTAAATCCACACCCGCTTCAACCATGTGTTTTACAATTTCATAAGAAGCATCAAAAGACGGATACCCGATAACGATATGGGTCATCAAAAGGATGTCTTTTGTTTTCAACCGTTGTTTTATATATGATTCAAGCATTATACTCTTTTGCCTTTCCAATAATAAATTCCTTCCATTTGGGATCATCAACTGCGTCTGCTATTGTAAAAATATCCTTGTCTCCCCTGCCGGACTGGTTGATGATAATGACATCTTCCTTTGAAAGACAAGGCGCCTCCTTAAAGGCACGGGCAAATGCATGGGAGGATTCAAGAGCAGGGATAATGCCTTCCTTTAGCATGGTCAGTTTTAATGCTTCTATAACTTCAGTATCAGTGGCGCTCTCAAATCTTGCTTTCTTTTGATCATGCATATGAGAAAGGATAGGAGACACCCCGACATAATCCAGACCTGCTGAAATCGAATGTGTCTCTTTCATCTGGCCGTCATCATCCTGAAGAAAATAGGTTTTATACCCCTGGGCAATGCCGGTGTCTGCATCTTTTGAGTTAAGTCTTGACGCATGCATGCCGGAATTTAATCCCTTGCCGCCGGCCTCAACCCCCACCAGTTCAACCGGATCATCAAAAAATCCTGAAAAAAGCCCCAGGGCATTGGAACCGCCGCCCACACAGGCATATACCCTTTTGGGAAGCTTCCCTTCCACATCAAGGATCTGCTGTCTTGCTTCCTTTCCAATAATGGATTGAAAATAGGAGACCATTTCCGGGAACGGATGCGGCCCGCAAGCTGTTCCCAGGACATAATGAGTAGTATCCATGTGGGTTACCCAGTCCCTGAATGCTTCATTTATGGCATCTTTTAAAATTCTTGTTCCATCTCTTACAGGCACAACACTTGCCCCCAACTGCTCCATCCAGAATACATTGGGGCGCTGTCTTTGCATATCCACCTCTCCCATGTAGATGGTACAGTCAAACCCGAACTTTGCCGCCATGGTCGCGGTTGCAACCCCATGCTGGCCTGCGCCGGTTTCCGCAATCACCCGTTTTTTGCCCATCTGCTTGACCAGCAGCCCCTGGCCCATGACATTATTGGCCTTATGGGCGCCGGTATGATTAAGATCTTCACGTTTAATATATATTTTTGCACCGCCGAATTTTCTGGTAAGATTGCCTGCAAATGTCAAGGGTGTGGGTCTGCATGAGTATGAAGACATCAAGGTTTCATACTCCTTCCAAAAGAATGGATCATTTTTTATTTTTTCAAACTCTTTTTCAAGCTCATCAAATGTGGCAACCAGGATTTCAGGCAGGAATGCCCCTCCATAATTACCGTAATATCCCCTGTTTTTCATAGTATTTGCTCCTGGCTGCTGTAAACAGTCCTTATGTCCTCGCAAGGCTTATGGTCTGGGAAAATGCAAATTCGTCTGTCCTGCAGTACAATCTTGAAAATATGGCTCTTTTTGCTGCCGGGAAATCAAGTGTTCTTTCCACTTCAAGGATGGGGTCCGCAGGCTTTAGTTTCAATAATTCTGCCTTGTCTTCAGACAAAAAAGATATTTTAAACGTTTGCCGGCCGGTTTCAGGTTTCAGGTAGTATTGATCCGACACCACCCGGGAAAGCGATCTGTTTTCAAGGTCAACATTATCCAGACCCGGAAACAACTCCGGGTGAAGATAGAACTCCTCTAGTAAAACCGGTTCTTGTCTGATAATGGTTAATCGTGACAAAAAAAATGTTCTTTTTTTATTAAACGGATTGTTTTTGTCGTCAATGACTTCCCTGAGGGTTACAGGTTCAATGGTTTTTGACGTTGTTTCAATCCCTTTTGTTAAAAAAGCCTGGGATGTGCCTGCAAGGGAAAAAAGATCCACTTGCTGATCCTGGCTCTTTACAAAGGTTCCAGAGCCTCTTTTGCGCTCTACAAGTCCTCTCCGGACAAGGATATCCATCGCCTGCCGGACCGTTGGACGGCCAATACCGTATTGTTTTGCAATTGCTGTTTCAGATGGGATCAGATCTCCTGGTTTGTGTGTGCCGGACCTGATCTGTGCTATGAGGATATCTGCCAGTTGGTGATATAAGGGGAGGGGAGATTGTGGATTGAGCATTATTAACCTCAAAATAATAATTAAAAGATGAGGTTAAAATAGACAATGCTTGTAAGGTTGTCAAGACATTTTGACAACCACTGTATTTTCTATGCTTCTATCAAAAAACTGATTTTTTAATCAACCAGAACCTTTTCAAGCTGTTTGACCATAAACTCCATTTCGTCCTCATTTATGACCAGCGGCGGAGAAATCCTTATGGTATGGCCATGGCTGTCATTGACGATCAAACCAAGCTTTAACAGTTTTTGGCAGAACTCCATGGCATTGCCTTTTTTTACTTCAATACCAATGAAAAGCCCTTTTCCCCTTACTTCTTTGATATGAGTAGATTTTTTTGCAATCTCTTCAATTTTTTCTTTCAGTATTTTCCCTTTCCAGGCTGCCTGTTCTGCCAGTTTTTCTTCTTCAAATACCTTTAAGGCCGCAGTCCCTGCCACACAGGCAAGAGGATAACCGCCAAAAGTCGATCCGTCTGATCCTTTGGAAAAGACCATATCCATAATCTTTGCATTGGTAATAAAAACAGACAAGGGAACAAGACCGCCTGACAGGGCTTTTCCAAGAATCACGCCATCGGGAACAATATCTTCGTGTTCAAAACAAAATTTTTTCCCGGTTCTTCCCATACCCACCTGGATTTCATCACATACCAGCAAAAGATCATGTTCATCACAAAGTTTGCGAAGGCCTTTGAGAAATCCTTTAGGAGGTACTTTCATCCCCCCTTCTCCCTGCATGGGCTCCACAAGGATGCCGCAGGTATTTTTATTGATGGCCTTTTTTACCTGCTCAAGGTTTCCAAATTCAACAGATACAAATCCCGGTGTTAATGGGCCAAACCCTTCTTTGTATTTTTTGCTGGATGAAAAAGAGACAATAGAAATAGTTCTGCCATGAAAATTCTCGTTAAACACAATAATTTCCTGGTTTCCGTCTTTAACCCCTTTATGCTTGAATCCGTAATACCGCATTGCTTTTATGGCTGTTTCAACAGATTCCACTCCTCCATTTTTGGGAAGCGCCTTATTGCCGTAGTTTCCAAACCGGGGCCCCATCTGGGGAGCAAACTTTGAAACCTCGGAAAGAAAGATTCCCAAGGGGTCTGTGAACACTACATTGGATAATACAGAGGCATAATTGCCTATAAGAGCATCCATGACCGCATTGGTGATGGTGGGGTGATGGTGTCCCGGATTTGCAGCTGAATATGCGGCCAGACAATCCAGATATTTATTGCCTTTTTCATCTGTCAGCCAGCATCCTTTAGCATGCCTGACAACAAGATTGATCCGGTCGTAATGATGGGCACCATAATCTTCTTCCAGATTGAAAATGGTTTTATCATTCTCATTGGAAAATCCACTGAAATAATGAATTTTTCTCATTGATGTCATGTTACACCTCCCCTAATTATCCTCTTTTATTATCTTATAAATTCTTTTTTCGTCGTCAGTCAGTTCCTGGTGTTGATCCAGTATTTTTTCTAAAAAACAATGATAGAAATCATGGCGAAGACTGTCACGGTTGGCCACTATAAACCATTGATTCCTTGTCCAGTTGATGGATGAACTATCTTCGTTATCTGTTTCGAAAATCCCGACAAGGGCTTCTTTTTTATCTGTAATTACTTCTATGGAGCGTCCGCCAATGATCTGCTGCAAATGCTCATGATCCGGGTGCATGACCTGAATATCAAATTTTTTTGGAGTCTTTCCCATGGCAATATAACGGATTTCAACTCCTCTTTTATCTGCCGCAATTAAATGTTCATCCAGGTACCTGCCTGCTTTGGGAAACAATCTGATATAAATTTCTTCTTTTGCTTTCTTAATCATTTCAAGGGCTTTTTCCATGACATTCTCATACCCTGTAATGGTCCAGACAAATTCAAAATCATCTTTCTGAGTTGCGTTTACAATCTGCTCTTCAAATATCTCAATATTGCCGTCAAAGTTTCTTTTCAGCCTTCGGACAAGCTCATCTGAGGGCAGAGGTGCATACTGACCGGAATTGACTTCAATCACATAACCTTTGGCAATCAGGCTCCGCAGCACATCATAAATCCTTGATCTGGCAATTCCTGAAATTTTACTCAACTGGGAACCGTTAATCGGATGGTTGCCCACAAGCGCCATATAACACGCCGCCTCATATTGTGAAAAACCCAGTTCTTTTAAATTTGAATATGTATCCATTTTTCTCTCCAAAGCGTTGCTACCTTAATAGCAACATAATCTTAAATCCAAAAATTGTCAATGTTTAAAAAACACTTTTAAAAAATATCTCTTTGACACCAAGTTCTGAATCAGGTAAATACTTAAAAACAACAAACATCTTTAAATTTATCCAAAAAACAGGAGAAAACAAATGGCGGGTCTTAACAAAGTAATGCTGATTGGAAGGTTGGGAAGAGATCCTGAGATCAGGTATTCCCAGCAGGGTCTGGCAGTGGTGAATTTCTCCATTGCAACAAGTGAACAATGGACAGACAAAAACACAGGTGACCGACAGGAAAGAACGGAATGGCATAATATTGTGGTATTTGGCAAACAGGCAGAGACATGCGAAAGATACCTGTCAAAGGGCAGCCAGATTTATATTGAGGGACGGCTGCAAACCAGCAATTATGAAAAAGAAGGCCAAACCCATTATAATACAAAAATTGTGGCCTCCAACTTTCAATTCCTTGGCGGAAAACAGGATAGTCAAGGAGGCGGGGGCGGATATCAGGGTGGCGGAAAACAGCAAGCCGATTCCGAAGCCGGCAATCATTCCCAAAATCAGACAAGCCCGGGCATGACAGGCGGGCAGGAAGCGATTCCAGATGACGATATTCCGTTTTAATATCATCAAAAAATAAAAAGCCTCATTGGGTAAAGATACTTCCAACACCCAATGAGGCTTTTTATTAAAATTATTCCGGTTAGCTGAGTTCTAGTTGTTCTTCCATGGAAATATCATGTTTCATTTCCTGGAATGTTTTTTTTGTAGCCTTGTTAGAATGTTCATCAAGCTGGCTTGTGACACAAACCTTTTTTAATTTTTCAATGTTGTTCTCCAGTTCCTGCCTTTCTGACTGGGGTAAATCTGAAATGCAACTATTATAAGCTTTTTGATTTTTTCTTTTTACTTTCAAGTCCTGGTGCCTTCTCAGTGCTCTGTCTTTCATAATACCGGCTCCTTTATAATAGTTTAAAAAAAGTTTTCCAAAACACACTTTCTAAAAGTGCTTTAAAAAGTGATATTCTGTATCTAAAAAAAGAATAAACATTTAAAAAGAGCTTGGCAAGCCTAAAATTATTTTCTTGGATGCTCTTTTCTCCATTGCCGTGGACTTTTGTAAAGTCTGCCCTGTATCCACATACCTTTTCCTGTTTTCCTGGCCCTTGCTTCTTCTTTTAAATAGATCTGCGAATCAAGTTTTTTAGGCCGTCTGCCCTTATATACCTCAGCCAGGCCTGCTCTTATCATTTCTATATTAATATTTTTATTACCGGAAAAAACTTCTGCCAGCTGCCGGTTATAAGCATCTGTTCCATAACTTTTAATCCTGACCTTCTTGTTCTTCAGCAAGCCTGTTAAGTGCTGTTTTGCCTTTTGACTGAAGGGCTGGGTTTTTTGACCTTTGAATCCAAGTTCAGGAGAATCAATTCCCACAAGTCGTATTTTAAATATCAAATCAACTCTTGTGACCTTTATGGTGTCCCCGTCAAATACTTTTAATACCTTAAACTGCTGGTTTGGAAAAACAATATTGCTTTCCTTAAACTCTTCAACCGTTTCATTCAAAGCCGGAGTAATATTGGTAAAATGCTTGATCCCGTTTTCATCGACCCAGAAATAGATATTCCCATAAAGAAAAAGGCTTAAAAACAGGGTAAAAAATATATAAACAACCGATTTTATCATACGATCAGGATTATCATATTTTTTTCACCAGCACAAACCCGGACCATTTTTTCTCATCCTGCTGCCAGACAAGCTCAAATCCTTTTTTTGAATAAACCGTGATAAGGTTTTCCTTTTCCCATTCCCTTACACCGGACAGGATGGCAATACCATTTTTATTTAAGCTTGTGGAAATGATATCAGACAATATTTTCAAGGTTGGAAATCTCAGGTTGGCAGAAATGATTGAAAACCTGTTTTTATCTTCTTTCATATAATCTTCAATCACTTGAATTTTTTTCGCAAGGTGGTTTAGTGCTATGTTTTTTTTTGCTTCATTAATGGAAACCGGATCAATTTCATAGGCTTTGCAGGATGCAAGACCTGAAAGGCACATGGCCATTGCAAGCACACCTGAACCGGTTCCGATGTCAGCTCCTGGTAAATTTTTGTTAAAATCAACCATCTGTTTTTCAAAAAAACAAAAATCAATAGCAGCAAGACATAACTGTGTAGTAGGATGCCGGCCGGAACCAAAAGAGATGCCCTGATCAATAATTATTTCAATATTCTTCCGGCCAATATTGCTTTGATCCGGCCGGCCTTGAAATCCCGGGGGCGTGAGAATAAAATTCTTTGTAATAGAGATCGGCCTTAAAAAACTTTTTTCCACATAGGTGGTGCCGTAAAGATAGTGATAGGACAGCTCCTGGGTATCAATGAGCTGCTGTAATATTTTTTTAGCCTCAAAAAAAGAAAGTGAAAATTGCTCTTTTATTTCTTTTATATAGGCCTGGGCCGTCAGTTTAACATCAGATTGGAAAAGGATATTTAAGACTTTTTTTTTATCCACTTTCCTATCAGAGGGAATCATAGCCTTCTTTTTTTAAGAGTTCCGCATAAAAACAGGCAAATTCAAACATCCCCTTAATTTTTTCGTCATCATTGATTATCCCTAAGCACATCTCAAAGGCTCCCTGGGCAAAACTATTGGAATATTCATCATGATCGATCCGGGACAAAAACTCCCTGATTAACATCTGGGAGGTTCGCTTGGTTTTATCTTTCCTGATGTCTATGGGGTCTTTGGGTTCCTGGAACGGGTCCCAGTTTTCATACCCTTTTTTGAGGATCTGTTTCTGGCCTCTTTTGCCCATGGCATCAAAAATTAGTTTTTTCCTCTCTTCAATCTGTTCAGGGGTAAGCTTATTCATCTTTTCTGACTCCAAGATATTCTTCGTTAAAATCTGTAACCATCGCCATTGAAACAGGAATCAGCATTTCATGCATTTTAATATTACTGGATTTTATATCTTTCACCAATTGGGCGGAAAGAAGCTGGAGCTGGGTATAAATTTTATCCATGTTTAATGTCGGGTAAGGCTTGCCCTGTGTAAAATTTGTCCGACCGCAGATATGGCTGACACCGGCTGTAGATGTAGGGATACCATAAACCCTGCAGGTAATCGGCCGATATTCATAAATGACGCAGAGATTGTCTTCACCAAGCAGCGGGCACCTGACTCTCTCCTGGGACATTTTTCCTACAATTTCCAGTTCGTCTGCACCATTTTTAATTTCTTTATATGCATTGCGTTTCATCTTTGCAAGAACCCGGTCTGTCTTATCTGCAATTGCAATAAATTCATTTTTTTCTTTACCAGCAAATTTTTTTAAAAATCTATCTTTAAAATAAAGCGCTTCTATAAGTGTCAAATCAAAAATCGCATAACAGCAGTCACTGCACTTTTCCCGGCAGAACACTTCTTTGGGAAATTCTTTTTTTACACGGTCAAACACTGCATCCACCATTTGGACCAATGCTTCATACTTAACAAAGTGTTCTTTTAAATTTAATGTCATGCTGTTTTCCTTTATTTACCAATGCAAAAATTATCAAAAATACGATCTAATATATCTAAAGAAGCGGTTTCTCCTGTAATTGTTCCAAGGGAATCAATACTGTTTTTAATATCAATTGCCAGCGTTTCTTCTTCCAGAGTTTGTGCTAATCCTGTTTTTACAGATATCAGGGCCTCAACAGTCTGCTCAAGGGCTTTTTTATGCCGCAAATTTGGAATAACGGATGATTTTTCCAAATCCAGGTCAGCAATGCTGATAGCCACTATTTTTTGTTTTAACTCTTTAATGCCTTTATTCAAGAGGGCTGAGACTTCAATTGTCGGGAGATGCCGGTACTTTTCCGAAAGTTCAGGCAGACTGCCGTCTTTAAGATCAATTTTATTAATCACAAAAATAACTTTCTTGCCCGATTGATTTTCCGGAGGCACTATTTTTTCAAATTCCTTATCAGTAAAATGAGTGCCCGGCTCTTTCATGAACAACACAAGGTCTGATGCGGTAATGTGGTCTTTGGCCTTTTCAATACCTATAATTTCCACAAGATTATCACTCTGGTGAATACCTGCCGTATCTATAATCACAAACGGTATGCCGTCGATATTCAGTCCTTCTTCAATGGGATCTCTTGTGGTTCCCGGGATGGCTGTTACAATAGCGCGATCCTGTTCAAGCAGCCGGTTCATCAGGCTTGATTTTCCCACATTAGGAGCACCGCAGATGGCAATCCTGATACCATCCTTTAAAAAACAGGCATCCTCATGCTGCTTGATATACTCCCGGCATTTTTCAAGCACATCATCAATCAGATCCATCTCTTTCTGGGATAGTTCAAACGGTTCAACATCATCCGGAAAATCAATATTTACTTCAAGCAGGGATAAAAAATGAATGAGTTTTGCTCTTAATTCCTGTATCCCTTTTTTTAATGCTCCAAGATTCTGGGATGCTGCAAATTTCAACGAATTTACAGATTTTGCATTAATTATATCTGCAACGGCTTCGGCCTGAGTCAGATCAATTCTCTGGTTTAAAAAAGCTCTTTTTGTAAATTCTCCCGGCTCAGAAAGCCTTGCCTCGTGTGAGAGTATTTCATCCAGAATGGCTCTTAATACAATAGTTCCGGAATGGGCCTGAATTTCCACGACATCTTCTGCCGTATAAGAGGAAGGCCCCTTCATGGGAATAAGTAAAACCTCGTCTATGATGTCTTTGCTTCCGGTATTAAAAATATATCCGTGACATACCTTATGAGATTCTAAATTTGTATAACCTTCAAGCCTTAATTTTGTTTTTGAAAAAAGCTTTGTTGCAATATCAAAGGCTTTGGGGCCCGATATCCGTATGACACCAATACCGCCGCTTCCATAAGGAGTTGCTATTGCGGCAATTGTATCATTCATGATATTTTATTTATTAAACCGTCTTTTTCCCCTAAAGGAATTTTTCTTTTTGGGGAAGATCACAAGTCTTCTGTAATACCCGTCACCCATACTCTGGGTTCGGACTTTGCTGTCGTCTTTTAATGCCAGATGCACGATACGCCTGTCCTGTGCGCTCATCTGGTTAATAGTCGCAGGACGCCCAGTCTTTTTGGCCTTATCCGCCATTTTATATGCCAGGTGTTTCAGATTGGATTTACGGGTTTCCATGTATCCTTCGATGTCCACCTTGACCCTGACCCTGGCTTCACTCTTCCTGTTGATAATTTTATCGGTCAAAAACTGCATGGCATCAAGAGTCTGACCCTTTCTGCCAATCAGGATACCGGCATTCCCGCCGTCAATGCTTAAGGTCAGCCTGTCAGATTCGGTATTGGCACTTACATCGGCATCATCCGTAATCAGGTCTGCCATTTTCTGTAATGCTTCGGTACCAAGAAGAACAGATTCCTCAGATACATCAACCGGCTCGGGTGCTTCAAATGACCTGGATTCTTTCTTTTTGGGTTCTTC
>JAHOYS010000221.1 GCA_019038815.1 Desulfobacterales bacterium
GATTCACCTTATAACCCCGGACAATCATGACGTACTATAAAAAATCATTTATCACACCTGCCATTGCCTTGAAGGCAATGATTTATATCAATGTTATCATGTTTATTGTCAGCCTGATTTACAGTGGCAGAAACATGACCCTGAGTATTAATCCTTTTTATGCCCTCACCCCATCTTTGGATGTATTAAATTTCCTTGGTGCCTCGGGCAGGCTTCCCATTGTTAAATTTGAAGCATGGTGGTCCCTGATTACAGCCAACTGGCTTCACGGCGGCCTTCTCCATATTCTGTTTAATATGATGGCCCTGAAAACAATTGCCCCGCTGGTCATAAAAGAATTCGGCCTGTTTCGAATGTTTTCCATCTATACCCTGGCAGGTATTGCAGGCTTTTTATTGTCTTATATCGGCAATGTTTATATGACCATTGGTGCTTCATCAGGACTTTGCGGACTCATCGGAGCGACGCTTTTTTTTGGCAAATCAAGGGGCGGACAATGGGGACAGATGGTGTACAAACAGACCTCTGGCTGGGTTGTTACTCTTGTCCTGATTGGTTTTCTAATGCCCAACATTAATAATTGGGGCCATGCCGGCGGATTGTTTGCAGGTATCTTTTTTGGCTGGATATTAGGGTATAATGAAAAAAGAACAGAAAATGTTTTTGATAGATCACTGGCTATTTTTTTTGCCGGCATAACTCTGTGGCTTTTGGCAAAATCAGTGATACAGGGTTTTTTTCTTATCTATTCCTGAATTAAGAATTTTACACAAATTTTACAATGCTTTCTTGAAATCAACTGGTTTCTAAATTATTACTGCTCTTATGAAAAATCATATGATTAGCCCATACTAAAAAAGCCAATGCTAAAAAAAATAGATAAAACAGCAGTTGTGGGAATGGCCGGAGTATTTCCCCAGGCCCTTGATACCAGGCAATTCCTTGACAATATCATCCATAAAAGAGAATCGGTTATCACTGTTCCGGCTCACCGGTGGATAGGGCCTGTCAACGACTTTATCTCACATCAGACGCTTCCTGACAAAGCGATCTCCAGCAAAGCCGGCCTCATTGAAAATTTTCATTTTGATCCTGACGGGTTTCTTGTGGACAAGGATCTTTTATCATATCTTGATCCTTTGCATCAACTTGTTCTGCATGCAGGAAGGGATGCTTTTTTACAATGTTCCCATACAAAGGAAGATAAAAAACGAACCGGGGTGATTTTAGCTGCCATAGCCCTTCCCACTGACACATCTTCTCAGATTTCCTGGCAGATAGTTTGCAATCGCAATAAAAATTATAAAAAAATTGCTCCAAAAGATTTTTCAAGTGCCGGAGTCGTTTCGCTTCCGGCTGCAATTCTTGCCAGAGCCATGGGATTTGAAGGCGGATGCTTTACCCTTGATGCTGCCTGTGCATCCTCTTTATATTCCATCAAACTTGCCTGTGAACACCTTCATTTAAAAAAGGCGGACATCATGGTGGCCGGCGGCGTTTCCAGGCCGGATTCTCTTTATACCCAGATCGGGTTTTCCCAATTGCAGGCATTGTCCCCCTCTGGCAGATGTTCTCCCTTTGATAAAAATGCAGACGGACTTGTTGTAGGAGAAGGAACCGGTATTGTTGTGTTGAAAAGGCTTGAAGATGCCATAAACGCCGGTGATAAAATCCATGCCGTCATCACGGGTGCCGGGGTATCCAATGATATTGAAGGAACCCTTGTGGGGCCGGCAAAAGAAGGCCAGGTCCGGGCCATGATACAGGCTTATAAACAGGCATCGTGGTCACCTTTAGACATCCAGTACATGGAATGTCACGGATCAGGCACACCCGTGGGAGATCAGATTGAATTGTCCAGCATACATGCATTGCTTGATGCATTTGACTGTCCGAAGAAACACATTGCCATCGGGTCTGTAAAATCAATGACCGGTCATCTTCTAACAGCAGCAGGTGCAACAGGATTTATTAAAACTGTTCTTTCAATGAATGAAGGATTTTTGCCGCCTTCATTAAATTATTCAGCCCCTCCCTCCAAAAGTCTTCTCAATAAAAGTAATATCAAGGTTCAAACCATGGTTGAAGACTGGAGCCCTGCCCGTCCCCATTCAACAAGAAAGGCCGGGATCAGTGCGTTTGGTTTTGGCGGTATCAATGCCCATCTTCTGGTTGAAGAATTTAGAAAAACCTCGACCCGTCATATTATCAAAAGCCCGGAGCAATTGCTTATTGATAAAAAATCAAGGTTAAAAAAGGTTCCCTGTGCCATTATCGGCATGGAAACCATTGCAAAGGATTGTCTCTCCCTGTCCAGGTTTAAAGATCTTGTGTTTGACAAAGCAAGCTTAAGTCCTGAACTCCCGGGCTCACGGTGGAAAAAAACAAAGTCTCAGATTTTTGAGGAAAAGCCGGGATTTTATTTGGATCATCTTTCAACCCGGCCGGGTGAATTCCATATCCCTCCCAATCAAATGGATGATATCCTGCCCCAGCAAATTATTCTTCTTAAAGCTGCCAAAGGGGCTCTGGAAGACGCAAAAATCAGTCCAAGGCCATTAGAGGGTGACCCCCAGAGGGATCGCATCGGTTGTGCCATTGGAATTGAATTTGATTATGGCGCTACTGATTTTCATCTTCGCTGGAAAATCAATCATCTGGATGAGGAGCAAAAAGACACCATTTCTCCGCCTTTGACCTTTAACCGGACTTTGGGCGCCCTTGGCGGAATTGTTGCATCCCGAGTGGCAAGGGAATTCAAGCTTGGAGGACCCTGTTTTACCCTGTCTGCCGGAGCGGTTTCCGGCATCAAGACCATTGAAACCGCTGTTCATTCCTTAAGCGCATGGGAAACTGATGTCTTTATCTGCGGCTGTGTTGACCTTGCAGGAGATATCCGGCAGTTTGCCCTCAATGATATAGCCAAACCCCATACCGACCAGATCCTGCCGTCTGAAGGGGCTTGTGCCATTGTTTTAAAACGGCTGGATCAAGCCCGCGAAGACGGCGACAGGATTTATGGTGTCATCACCGGTATGGCAGGTGCAAGCAGTGGTGCTGTCCCCGGTGAAACAGGTTATGATTTAACAAGGTCGGAAGCCCTTTATACCCGGTCCCTTGAGAATGCCCTTAAAAATTCAAAAATATCGTTAAAAGATATCGATCTTTATGAAGCCTGCTTATCAGGAATAAAGGAAAATGACGAAACCGAGATCAAGGTGTTAAATTCGCTTGGCTTAAATGATCCTGATAAATTTTTATGTCATGTCACATCAACATCTTCTGTCATTGGAAACACCAGGGGCGCCTCAGCCCTATTCTCCGTTATCAAGACAGCGCTTTGCCTCAATTACCGGGTAATGCCTTTGAATAAAACTGTACAAAAGGCCTGTGTTGCATCCATTACTCTGGATGGTGCCTGCTCCCATGTGGTCCTTGAAGAAAACGGACAGAAAAATCAAATTCAGCAAGATACTCTCATCCTTGATCCGGCTCTGATTGCCAAAGGCGGACTTGCAACATCCAATGCCCATGAAAAATTTCTTGAATTTTCCAAAGAAAACATGCGGATTCTTGAAAAACAGTTTGAAACCCTGACCCGGCTTGCAGGCAGCATTATACAAGATACCAAGGAACAACCGGCAGACGGCATAAAAGTCCCTGCTGTAAAGCCCCCTTTCCTGGACAGAGAGCAGTGCCTTGAGTATGCAATTGGAAAAGCCGGACATGTGCTTGGAAAAGAATTTGATATCATAGACACTTATCCTGTCAGGGTGAGACTTCCGGATGAACCGTTGATGCTGGTAGACAGGATCATGGACATTCAAGGAGAGATGCTGTCTTTAACCTCGGGGAAAATAATTACCCAGCACGATGTCAGGCAGAATGCCTGGTATCTTGACGGCGGGAAAGCCCCTGTTTCCATTTCCATTGAAGCAGGTCAGGCTGATCTTTTTTTATGCGCCTTTCTAGGTATCGATCATGTGGTCAAAGGCACCAGAAAATACAGACTTTTAGATGCCAGGGTCACCTTTCACAGGACATTGCCCGAACCCGGAGAAACCATTGAGTATCATATTGAAATTGACCGATTTCTAAAACAGGGCGATGTATACCTGTTCTTTTTCCATTATAAAGGGTATATTAACGACCGGTTGTTGATTTCCATGCGGGACGGATGTGCCGGCTTTTTTACAGAACAAGAGGTTGAAAATTCAGGCGGTATTATTTTAAAAACAGAAGACTTAAAACAGATAAACCCTGATTTTAAATTTTCTCCCCTGGTTCCGGTTAAAAAACAAAGCTTTTCAGATAAAAAAATTGAGGCTCTAAGACAAGGAGAACTTGGAAAAGCCTTTGGGAAAAATTTTGAACAGATATCGCTTGGAAAAGGCTTGAAGCTTCCCGGGGGCAGAATGCACCTTATTGACAGGGTTCTTGAATTTGATCCCAAAGGCGGCAGGTTTTGTCTCGGTTCCATTATTGCCCAGGCCGACATCCACCCGGATGACTGGTTTTTGACTTGCCATTTTATTGATGACAAAGTCATGCCGGGCACTCTGATGTATGAATGCTGTGCCCATGCCTTAAGGGTTTTTACCCAGCGAATGGGCTGGGTAAGCGACCGGGATGATGTCTTTTATGATATTATTCCGGACAATGAAAGTGATTTAAAATGCCGGGGGCCTGTAACACCTGACACAAAAAAAGCCCGGTATGAAATAGAAATAAAAGAAATGGGATATGACCCTGAACCGTATGTAATAGCTGATGCGCACATGTTTTCCGATGATTTGAGAATTGTCATGTACAAAAACATGGGAATGAAAATCGTGGGCCTGACAAAAAGCGAATTAGAATTTTTTTGGAGAAAACAATGAAATATTCAAACGTTTTTATAGAATCCTTTGGATATGAACTTGCCCCCCATGTAGTAACCACAATAGAGCTGGAAGAAAAACTGGCACCTTTTTATGATGCTGTAGGATTTGGGCCGGGACAGCTTGAAGTTTTGACGGGCATAAAAGAAAGACGGTATTGGGACAAAGACCATCGTCTTGCCGATCATGCAGCTATTGCCGGACAAAGGGCACTTGATGAAGCCGATATTTCCCCTGACCATATCGGAGCCCTGGTATATTGCGGAGTGGGCCAGGATGGATTTGAACCGGCCACTTCCTGTTCCGTGGCTGACCAGTTGAACATTGGGGAAAATGCCCATATTTATGATGTTAAAAGCGCCTGTTTAGGAATGGTAACAGGAATAGTCCAGGTGGCCAATGAAATAGAGCTTGGCAATATAAAGGCAGGGCTTGTGGTCTCCTGTGAAACCGCACGGCAGATTGTTGATTCAACCATTGACGAGATCAATACCAAAAAAGATGTTGAGTTTTATAAAAATACCATTGCCACAATGACCGGTGGCTCCGGGGCTGCTGCCGTTCTGTTAACTAATGGTACAATCGGCAACCCGGAAACACGGAAACACGCCCTTAAAGGTGGAATTGTAAAAAATTCCACTGAGCATCACAATCTTTGCAACTGGGGATTTGAACATAAAGGCATGCCCACGGAGTCTAAAGTCATCATGCGGACACTGGCCCAGGAAGTTCTTGAAAACGGTCTTGTCCTTGCCAGAAAAACCTTTGATGACTTTAAAAAAGAATTTAATCTGTCCAACGACAAACCGGATAAATTTATCGGACACCAGGTCGGGGCAGCACACCACCAAAGATTTTACCAGATCTTGAACCAGGATATACAAAAGGACTTTTGTACCTTTCCTTTCTTAGGCAATATAGGATCTGTTTCACTTCCCATTACAGCAGCCATTGCTGATGAGAGAGGCTTTTTGCAGCCAGAGGATTTTGTCGCCTTTATCGGTGTCGGGTCAGGGCTGAACTGCTATATTTTAGGTGTTGAATGGTAGAAAGACTGATTAATAACAAACTGACTTCTACAAAAAAATTTGAGGTCCTCTACCCCTTTGAATCTTCTTTCATGAATATTAACGGGCATGATCTTCACTATATTGACAAAGGAGAAGGCAAACCTGTCATCATGGTTCACGGTAACCCCACCTGGTCATTTTATTACAGGCACCTGATCCAGACTCTTTCACCCGATTTTCGTACCATTGTACCCGACCATATCGGATGCGGTTTATCGGACAAGCCAAATGCGGGAGTATACAATTACACCCTTGAATCCAGGATAAAAGATTTTGACTCCCTGATTCACCAATTGAATATTAATGAAAAAATCAGCCTGGTTCTCCATGACTGGGGCGGCATGATCGGTCTTGCCTGGGCAGTTGACCACATTGACAGGATTGACAAAATTATTATTACCAATACTTCGGGATTTTTCCTGCCAAAAGAAAAGCAGTTTCCGTTCCTGTTATGGCTCATCAAGACCATCAGGCCCTTTGCTGTCCCTGCCGTACTTGGCCTTAACGTATTTGCAAAAGGAGCTCTTTATCTTGGCTGTAAAAAAACTTTACCCTCAAAAGTTAAAAAAGGGCTTGTTGAACCTTATAATTCCTGGAAAAACAGGATTGCAACATTAAAATTTGTTCAGGACATACCAATAAGTAAAAAAGATCAAAGTTACACAATTGTCGATCATGTGGACCAGCATCTTAAACGGCTTGATGAATCCTCATTAATGTTTTTATGGGGGGCAAAAGATTTTGTTTTTGACCTGGCATTTTTAAATGAATTCAGGCGAAGGTTTCCAAGAGCCACCACCCATGTTTTCCATGATGCAGGCCATTACCTGTTTGAAGACAAACCGGAAAAAACAGCCCGTCTGATTGAAACATTTTTAAAGAAATAAAGAAATTTTTATGGCAACTTATGCAAATATCTCACTGGGTCTGAAAAAAACACAAGAAAAATATCCCCACAAAAGAGCGGTTGTTTATCCTGCCGGAAGAGACAAAAACGGCAGAGTTCTATACAGTCAAATGACATTTACACAGCTTGAAGAAGAATCGGATGCTCTTGCATTCGGCCTTGAAAGAATCGGCATTATCAGGGGAACCCGAACAATTTTAATGGTCACACCCGGCATGGAATTTTTTATCACCATATTTGCCATGTTCAAGGTCGGGGTCGTGCCCGTTGTTGTTGATCCCGGAATGGGGATTGACAGGATGCTTCAATGCCTGGAGCAAGGGAAGCCCAAAGCCTTTATCGGCATCGAAAAAGCCCATATTTTACGAAAACTGAAACCAGGCTTTTTTAAATCGGTTAAGCACTGGGTTACAGTTGGCAAAAGATGGTTCTGGGGAGGTTATACCCTTGACCAGCTCATGACACAGACAGATGAGCCTTATCCAAAAGCCCGGACGACGAGAGATGAAACCGCAGCCATTGTATTTACCACAGGATCAACCGGCCCTGCCAAGGGCGTGGTCTATACCCATGGAAACTTTGAGGCCCAGATTAAACAGATCCAGGAACATTTTCAGATTGATCCGGATGAGATTGATTTGCCTACCTTCCCTTTGTTTGCTCTTTTTGATCCAATCCTTGGTATGACGGCTGTCATTCCTGATATGGACCCGACCAAACCGGCCCTGGTGGACTCAAGAAAAATCATTGAAGCAGTTGAAAACCACGGTGTCACCAATATGTTTGCCTCCCCGGCTCTCTTAAACCGGGTGGGCAAATTCGGCAAGGAGAACAACATAAAACTGCCCTCTTTAAGGCGTGTGATATCTGCAGGCGCACCGGTAACACCTGCTAACATAGAACAATTTTCAACCATGTTATCTGATCATGCCCAGATTCATACTCCCTATGGTGCAACTGAGGCTGTCCCGGTCATATCCATCGGGTCCAATGAAATCCTGGCAGAGACCAGAAAACTTTCTGAGCAGGGGTATGGCATGTGTATCGGCAGGCCCATCTGTAACACCGGTGTCGAACTTATTAAAATCAGTGACAACCCCATCACCCAGCTCCATGACAAACTCAAAGTGTCTGAAAACCAGGTAGGAGAGATAACCGTAAAAGCAGGCCTTGTGACAGAACGCTATTTTGACAACCGTGAAGCAGATCTGCTGGCAAAAATCCCTGACTCGGACGGCACAGTCTGGCACAGGATGGGTGATCTTGGATGGAAGGATTCAAAGGGAAGAATATGGTTTTGCGGAAGAAAAAGCCACAGGGTCATCACCCAGGATGAAACACTTTTCACTATCCCTGTTGAAGCTATCTTCAATAATCATGAAGAGGTATTCAGAAGTGCCCTTGCAGGAGCCGGCCCGAGAAACATGCAGACACCGGTTGTATTTATTGAACCCCATTCAAAAATAAGCAATAAAAAAGCCTTTATCAAAGAACTTTTAGAGCTTGCTGAATCAAACCCGCTGACAACTAGTATTGAACATATTTTTATTGAAAAGGCGTTCCCGGTTGACATCCGGCACAACTCAAAAATATTCAGGGAAAAACTTGCAGTTAAAGCAAAAAGAAAACTTAATTTATAACAAAACTCAGGTTAATCCGGCAGAAGATCATACAAATACATCATTACATCTGACCGGGTGACGATCCCGACAATTTTATCATCTTTCATGACAGGAATACGTCCGATATCATGTTTTATCATCAATCTGGCTGCTTCTATGGCACTTTTTCCCTGGTGCATGGTTACAACATTTCTGGTCATGAATGCTTTTATGGGTGACTGCATATGATTTGATTTCCTGACTTTCTTAAAATCCCGCCGGGAGACCACACCGACAATACACTCATCTTTATCCACAATCGGCACACCTGTACATCCCAGATTTCTTAAAACCATAGCCACTTCTTCAACCGTTGTGTCAGTACTAACAGTGGCCACAGGGTAGGACATGATATCCGACAACATGACTGAAGAATGCTGATTCCCTGAAATAAGTTCAACCAGTATTTCTTCTATTGTATCCGGGTTTACAGCTTTTAGCAGAGCTGACCCTGCTCCCGGATGGCCGCCTCCACCTAAGCTTCTCATTAACAACCCAACATTGATTTCATCTATGTTACTCCTGCCGATGACTATACACTTATTTTTTTCAACGTCTTTAAAAATTCCAAATGCAGCATCCACATTGACAATTTCCCGGTACATCTGAAGAACCATGGCAAGATTCTGTATGCGCCCTTCTACCTCCATCTTGACAATACTAACGGTGAACCCTGACATTTCGGTTCTTTTGGCTTTCTGTATCATATAAAAAAGGATATCTTTCTGCTTTTTTCCATACGCCTGCCGTAAAAAGGTGGAAAGAATATGCAGATCCGCTTTTCTGTCAAGAAGAAACCCGGCAGCATATGCATCATCCGACAAAGTTGACGGAAATGTGAGATTCCCGGTATCTTCATACAGTCCCATTAAAAAAAGCGTGGCCTGGATCGGGGTGATCAGTTTTCTTTGTCTTTCAATCTCTTTTAACAGGATGGTAACAGTGGCCCCTGTTTCACTGATATTTTTCTGGTCGGTTTCAATATCACCTTCGAAATGATGGTCCCATACAATAATCTCAAGGTCCTGTCTGTCCTTTAAGGGCTCCATTCCTTCCAGGCGGCCCCAGGAATGCGTATCCACAACAACAAGAGTTTTTACCTGCTCAAAAACAATATCTTTAGGAGAGTAGAGATCAAACATATCTTTATGAATGGATAAAAAAGATTTTAAATTTGCATTAATTGACATTGGCAAGACAGGTTTGGCATCAGGGTAAAGCAGGCTTGCTGCTACCAGGGATGCCAATGCATCAAAATCCGATCCTTTATGGGTAGTAATAATGATCATATATCCCTCTTTTCTATTGATATTATAACACTGAGTATAAACATACTGGATATTTATTCAATAAAATAATATACAGCCCGTCTTGAAAGCCAAAAAAGAATGAATAGGTTAAGACATTAAAAAACATAATCAAAAATAAGGATGATATCGTGTTTGCTGAAACCATAACCTACCCGGCCGCTCTTTTTGCAGGGCTGCTATCTTTTTTTTCTCCTTGTATTCTTCCGTTGATACCGGCATATTTTTCTTTTATTACAGGATTATCCCTTGATGAACTGACTGAAGACAAAAAAGAAACCCGGCAAAAAGTTATCCTGTCCACCATTTTTTACGTGGCAGGTTTTTCCTTTATCTTTATTCTTTTCGGGGCTTCTGCATCTTTCCTGGGCGGGTTTGCCAGTCAATACTCCTGGGTCATAAGATATATGGGTGGCGGCATTATCCTTGTTTTCGGGCTTCACCTTTTAGGCATTATCAACATCAAGGGATTTAATTTTGAAAAAAGAATCCATATCAAGAAAAAACCTCTTCACCTGATGGGTACCTTTGTTATCGGCATGGCCTTTGGTGCCGGATGGAGCCCCTGTATCGGCCCCATGCTGGGGTCAATTCTGATTGTTGCCGGAAACCAGGATTCAGTTCTTGAAGGAGTTGCTCTTTTAGGCGTTTACTCTGCAGGTCTTGCCGTCCCGTTTCTTATCATGTCCTTTTTCATCAATTCCATTCTTGAAATCATGAAACGAGCGACGAAATTTATCGGGGTGTTCAATAAGGTTTCCGGTATCCTGCTGATTGTACTCGGTCTTCTACTGATATTTGACAAATTCAGACTCCTTGCAGCCCTGTAGCCTGACTCACTAAAAATTTTATGACAAACAATTCAAAAAAATTTGCAGAGTTTATCACCATCACAACCTTTACCAAGCTCTTATTTAACATTACCCGAAGACTGATTTATCCTTTTGCACCTGAGTTTGCACGCGGCCTGAATGTAGAACTTTCTGCCATCACATCCGTCATTGCCGTCAACCAGGCCACATCCTTATTGGGACCTGTCGGAGCCGGCTTTGCCGACAAATACGGATATAAAATCTTAATGCTGCTGTCACTGGGGATGCTGACCATTGGCACCTTTGCCGTGGGGTTGATCCCGATTTATTCTGTCCTGGTAATCTGTTTTTTCCTTGCCGGACTTGCCAAAAGCATATTTGATCCCAGTCTCCAGGCCTTTATCGGTAATTTTGTCCCCTTTGAGAAAAGAGGACAGATCATCGGAATCACCGAACTTGCCTGGGCAGGCTCGACTTTAATCGGCATCCCCATAGCAGGTGTTGTCATTGAACGATTTTCCTGGCAGACACCTTTTTTCATTATCGGAGGGCTCTGTCTTGTCTGTTTTTTCATTATATTGAAAATCATGCCAAAGGATAAAAAGAATACCATACCACCTGAAACCAGAACATCGATGAAATCAAACTGGAAAACCATTATTAAAGACAGGAAAGTCCTGGGGATTTTATCCTTTGTATTTTTCATGTCCCTTGCCAATGACAATCTTTTTGTAATTTACGGAGCATGGCTGGAACAGTCCTACAGCCTTTCTCTGGCAGCCATTGGTTTTGGAACTGTTCTCATCGGGCTTTCCGAAATTCTGGGTGAGGGTTGTACAATTTTTTTCTCTGACAGAATCGGATTAAAAAAATCCATAATCATCGGGGTATCCCTGTGTACCGGGGCTTATTTTCTTCTGCCGGTTCTGGATATCGGCTTAGGTTATGTTCTGGCAGGGCTTTTCCTTGTTTTTTTCACCTTTGAATTTACCATTGTCACATCCATGAGTTTATCAACCGAACTGGTACCGGAATTAAGAGCATCCACCATGTCTGCATTTTTTGCCATTGCCGGAATCGGGCGGGTCGCTGGAGCATTCTCAGGCGGTATCATCTGGTCAAATTTCGGACTCTTACCCATCTGTCTGATATCAGGATTCTGTACATTTGCCGCCCTGATCTCCATACTCATTGGTTTTTATCAAAGCAAATCCAGGGTGATAACGAAATTCTAAAAATTAATGTTG
>JAHOYS010000069.1 GCA_019038815.1 Desulfobacterales bacterium
TAAAGCCCGGAGGATTTTGAGTCCTCTGCGTCTACCAATTCCACCACTCCGGCATGAATGGTTCTTTTTAAGGGAAAATGTGAATTTTGTCAATGAAATTATGATGTCTTTAAATGTTAACCTGTCAGGGTTTCATTGATTCTGTGGACTGAAACTTCTCCTTCCCTGATAATATTAAAACTTAAAGCGGTAACATCTACAATGGTTGATCCTGTGCCTCCTTTTAGAACACCTGCATCCAGTACCAGGTCGGCATGTTCAATAATGGAGGGAACAAGCTGATCGATCCTGCTGCAGCCATTCTGGCCGGAAAGATTGGCGCTGGTGCCGGTAATGGGAAACCCGACATATTCAACAAGGGCTTTTGCAACCGGATGCGCTGGAATTCTCACCCCTATTTTTCCTGTGCCGGCAGTTAAAAGCTGTGGAATATTGTCTTTTGCTTCAAAGACAAGGGTTAGATTTCCGGGCCAGAATGCATCCATCATTTTTTTGGCAGGTTTGGAGATTGTAGTGACAAGATCCTGGAGCATGTCTCTGTCCGGAATAAGAACAAGAATCGGGTTGTTTAATGGCCGCTTTTTTAAATTAAAAACTTTTTGGACCGCTTTTTCATTCAAAGCATCGGCTGCAACCCCATAAAGACATTTAGCCGGAAAGATCACTATTCCATTGTTCTGGATGATCTTCCCGGCTTTAGCAATAATGTCGGATTCAGGGTTTACTGGATCAATACCGACTATTTTTTGGGACATCATACAAAAGATTGTGCCTTTTTATCGACCTTGTCTGCCATTTCCTGCTTAAAGGCCACAAGTTTTTCTGCAATCACAGGATCTGATACAGCAAGGATCTGGGCTGCAAAAATACCGGCATTATGGGCCCCTGGTTTTCCAATGGCCATGGTTGAAACAGGAATTCCCGGAGGCATCTGAACAGTTGCCAGTAATGAATCCATCCCTTCAAGTGCGGACGAATCTATGGGTATCCCTAAAACGGGAAGTGTTGTATGGGCTGCTATGACACCGGCCAGATGTGCTGCATGGCCCGCACCGCAGATCAGCACTTTAATGCCTTTTTCTTTTGCTTCGGTTGCCAGTTTGGCTGCTCTTTGCGGAGTCCTGTGGGCGGACGCCACCGTGGCATAGTAGGGGATATCAAATTTTTTTAAGATGGAAAGAGCTTTTTCCATGACAGGAAAATCAGAGTCGCTTCCCATGATCACTCCCACCTGGGGGGGTATGGAAAGTCGTTTTAAAGCCTTTGCTCCGATATCTTTTCGATAAAAATGTTTGTCAAATGAAATTTTTGCACAGGCTTCATATGCCCTGTCAATGGCTTGTTTAACACCATCACCAAGGGAGGTTACCCCCAGGACTCTTCCGCCTGAGCTTACAACTTTTCCTTCTTTCAATGCTGTTCCGGCATGAAAGACAACTGTGTCTTTAACCAGGTTAGCTTCATCAAGGCCGAATATTTCTTCTCCAGTCTCATAGGAGCCTGGGTAGCCGCCTGAAGAAATCACCACACACATGGCAGCCCGCGGGTCTATTTTTGTGGAATAATTGTGCAGGGTACCATCACAACAGGCTTCCATCAAAGGTACCAGATCATTTTCAAGTCTCATGAGAATGGGCTGGGTTTCAGGGTCTCCCAGTCTTGTGTTAAATTCAAGTACTTTTATCTTATCTTTCTCCACCATAAGGCCGGCATAAAGGACGCCTTTAAATGGGGTACCTTCTTTGGCCATGCCCTCTACAGCCGGGATCATAACATCATTCATGGCTTTTTCACGGAGCATGTGATCCAGGACCGGTGCAGGTGAGTAGGCTCCCATACCGCCGGTATTGGGGCCTTCGTCATTGTCGAAAATTCTTTTATGATCCTGGGATTCCGGCAGCGGCAGAACCGTCTTTCCATCTGTCAGTGCAATAAAAGAAGCTTCTTCTCCTTTCAGGCATTCTTCCACAACAACAATGGCGCCGGCTTCTCCAAACGCATTATCATTGATCATGGAATCAATGGCTTCATTTGCTTCTTCCAGGGTTGAACAGATGATGACTCCCTTTCCTGCTGCAAGGCCGTCAGCCTTAACCACGCAAGGTGCCCCAAGGGCTTTGGCATAAGCTTTGGCTTTTCCGGTATCGGTAAATGCCTTTCCCATGGCACAGGGAATGTTGTACTTTTGCATATGCTGCTTTGAAAAAAGTTTGCTGCCCTCAAGCCTTGCTGCGGCTTTACTGGGGCCGAACACTTTCAGGCCGTTTTCTTCAAAAACATCTGCAATCCCTTTTACCAGAGGGCCTTCCGGGCCTACTACCGTCAGGTCAATTTCATTTTCTCTGGCAAAGGCAGCCAGAGCATCAATATCTTCTGCATTGATGGGGACGGATTCCGCAAGTTCATGGGTTCCTGCATTTCCCGGAGCACAATATATTTTTTCCACCATGGGACTTTTTGATATTTTCCATACCATTGTATGTTCACGGCCACCGCCACCCACCACTAGAATCTTCATGTTGATCTCCTTAATTTTAGTTTTGTATGTTCTTTGATTGACAAGTCAATGAGTTTGTCTAAAAGTTCGGTAAAAGAATATCCTGCTTCCTTAGCAGACTGGGGATAAAGACTGGTAGCCGTCATCCCCGGGATTGTATTGGTTTCAAGAACAGTTAATTCATTGTTACAAAGGATCAAGTCTGTTCTGGAATATCCTTTCAGAAAAAGAGCCTGATGTGCTTTGACGGCAAGTTCTTTAACTTTTTTTGTAGTTTTGTCATCAATACGGGCAGGGCAGATCTCTGTTGTTTCTCCGGCAACGTATTTTGCTTTGTAATCGAAAAATTCATGACCTTCTCCCGGGATGATTTCAATGACGGGTAAGGCTTCTAACTCATCATTGCCCAGGACCCCGCAGGTCAGTTCAATACCTTTAATATATTTCTCAAGGATAATGCAGTCATCATGCTCAAACCCAAGTTTTACAGCATCTTCAAGATCTTTTTCTTCTTTGACAATGGTCATTCCCACACTTGATCCGGCGCAGGCTGGTTTTACCACCAGGGGCAGACCCAGGGAGCCCGTAACTTTTGAAAAATCTATTTTTTGGGACATTGAAAAAGAAAGATAGGAAGGCGTAGGGACTTTTGCGCCATCATAGAGCCTTTTTGCAACCAGTTTGTTCATGGCCATTGCACTTCCTAAGACTCCTGCGCCCTGGTAGGGAATGTCAAGCAGATCCAAAAGGCCCTGAACTGTTCCGTCTTCTCCAAAAGGACCGTGCAGAATGATCAGGGCTGCATCAATTTTGTCTGCATCAATGACAAGTTGTTTCAGGTCTGTTTTGGGGTCATACGGGGCGATATCATACTTGTCCTTATCAAGGGCGTCAAATACCTGCCTGCCGCTGTTAAGAGATACTTCCCTTTCCGAAGAGACGCCGCCGGATAAAAGGGCCAGCCTGGTTTTTTTCATAATAACCTCCTGTTTTATCCCTGGATAATGTTTTGTCTTGCCTTGTCAAACTCTTCTCTGGTGATGAGATCTTTTTCAAAAAGTGCTGTAAGTTTAAAGATTTCCCGCTCTATTTTGTTGATGTCGCTTTCAATAAGGAGTCTGCGTGAAAGAGTTGAAGGATTATGGTCAATGAATACCTGTTGATTCTCTTTTGCTGTTATTTTAAAAGATGCAACTCCCCCGAGAAGCCTGACTTCAACTGTTCTGTCCCGGAATTCAGGCATGGAGAGAATATCTTTGATTTCAGAAGAACGCTCACTCATCCGGCGGTAGAAAATCCAGGCAATCGCCAGAACTAAAATGCCGATACAGCCCATTATCCATGGAAGATAGTGATATACACCCTTGAACAGGACAACAGTGACACCGATACCGGCCAGTAAAATAACATGTGCCAGCAGGATAAAATAAGCTATAAAAATATTTTTGAAAAGTCCGTCTTTATCTTTGTTTTTAAAAATCATGATATTTTTTTAATTAAATTGTCCCTGTAACCATCTACCATCATGGGAGAGCAGGGTCTGTCTCCTCTTATGGTGTTTAGTTTGATAAAAAGGTAATTGAGTTTTTTTTGAATTTTCAGTCTCTCGGGTGAATCAACAACCGTTTTTTCAAGTAATTGCTCGGCTTGGGTGATCTTTTTTTTAAGTTCAACTTCCGGGGGAAGAAAACCAGAATTTTTTAATATTTTATGGGCAAGTCGCAACTCCTGCGGAATATGCCGGTCTTCAAAGTTCAAGGGCTTTTTTTTGCCTTCAAGATTATCAAATGTCCCATCTTTCTGGGCTTTTTTTATCCTTTCTTCAACAAGTGCTTCAAATCCGGGAATCATGAAATTTTATTTACTCCTGAGAACATTTAATGGTCAAACAGTTGATTGCTAATTTTTTAAAGTTTTAATTTTATTAAACCCGCAACCGATTTGCAAGGGATATTTTCTTGACACCTATTGGGCAATGCTGTATCAAATATCATTTTAATTTAAAGAATTTATCAAGTTTTTAAGCATGAAATGCAAGTAAAAATAATATTTTGATTGTAGCCTGAAGGTCACACGCAATCACAAGGGTCACACGGAAAATGAGCAAAAAACATATCAATCAGATTAGAAATATCGGGATCATGGCTCACATTGATGCGGGTAAAACCACCGTAACGGAAAGGATCCTTTACTATACTGGAAAATCTTATAAAATTGGTGAAGTGCATGATGGTGAAGCCGTCATGGACTGGATGCAGGATGAACAGGATCGAGGGATAACCATCACCTCTGCTGTGACAACCTGTGAATGGAATAAATCCCTTATCCAGATCATCGATACACCGGGGCATGTTGATTTTACCGTTGAGGTGGAAAGGGCGTTAAGAGTTCTGGATGGTGCCATTGGTGTTTTTTGTGCCGTGGGGGGTGTTGAACCACAATCTGAAACCGTCTGGAGACAGGCAGACAGATATTCGGTTCCCAGACTGGCCTTTATTAACAAGATGGACAGGACCGGCGCGGATTTTTTCGGTGCTGTCAATTCCATAAAAGAGAAGCTTGTGGCAAATCCTGTGATACTTCAGGTGCCCATGGGTTCAGAAGACAATTTTGCAGGTATCATCGATCTTGTCAACATGAAACAGATTACCTGGGATGATGAAACCCAGGGTGCCGAGTATTCAAAAGATGATATTGCCCCTGAATTTAAAGAGACAGCTTATGAATACCGGGAAAAACTTCTTGAAGCCATATCGGAAGTCAACGATGAGATAATGGAGAAATATCTTTCAGAAGAAGATATTTTGGCTGGAGAAATCATCGAAGCTATCCGCATTGCAACTATTTCAAGGCAGATCGTGCCGATATTTTGCGGAAGTGCTCTTAAAAACAAGGGTATTCAACCATTACTCAATGGCATAGAGTTATACCTGCCAAGTCCCCTGGATATTCCGCCTGTTAAAGGTGTACACCCTGAAACTGGAGAAGAATTAGAATTTTTACCTCAAAAAAACGGCCCGCTCGCGGCCTTGATTTTCAAAGTCTCCATGATTGAAGGAAGAAAGCTTTCTTTTGTCAGGATCTATTCCGGTAAACTTGAGGCAGGATCGGATGTATTCAACCCTTTATTAAAGAAAAATGAAAAATTATCCAGAATCCTTCAAATGCATGCTAATAAAAGAGCTCGGTTAAAAGAGGCATCTGCAGGGGCTATTATCGGCATTGTCGGACTTAAGGATTCAGGAACCGGGGATACATTATGTGTGCAGGATTATCCTGTTTTTCTTGAAAAAATGGAATATGAAGACCCTGTAATTTCCATTGCAATTGAGCCTAAAACCCATGCTGACCAGGAAAAGTTAGATGATGTGCTTGAAAAGTTCACCATCGAGGACCCGACTTTAAAGGTGAACCATGATGAAGAAACCGGCCAGACAATTTTATCCGGCATGGGTGAACTCCATCTTGAGATTATTATTTCAAGGATGCAAAAAGAGTTTAAAACCAATGTCAATGCGGGCAATCCCCAGGTTGTTTACAGGGAAGTGATTACTTCCAAATCAAGAGGCCATGCTGTTTTTGAAAAAGAAATTTCAGGAAAGACGCATTTTGCAGATGTCAGTATACGTCTTGAACCTTTAAACCGGGGGGCGGGAACTATATTTAAATCCAAAGCCGACAATGATCAGATCCCGGAGCAATATCTTCCGGCCATTGAAAAAGGAATCAGGGAGAACCTTGAAGGAGGGTATCTTAAAGGATATCCCCTGGTTGATCTCGCCATTGTGCTTGAAGGCGGCAGGTTTGATGATCGAAGCTCTGAGCTTGCCTTTTCTGTCTGTGCATCAATAGCATGCAAGGATGCTTTGGAAAACGCCTCTTTAGCGCTGCTTGAGCCTATTATGGAAGTAGAGGTGTTTGTTCCGGATACTTATATGGGCGATGCCATATCTGATTTGAATGCAAGGGGCGGAAAGGTGGAATCCATCAATCCGAAAGCAGGTATCCAGATTGTAAAAGCTGTGGTCCCTCTTGCTAAAATGTTCGGGTATTCCACAGCACTTCGATCTGCCAGCCAGGGCAGAGGGACCTTTACCATGCAGTTTTCACGTTTTGACAAGGTCTAATTTTTAATATTATCTGCAGATCGTTTTTTTAATCGAGCTAAAAGCTCTTTTGCTTTTTTTATTTTAGCTTCATCTCTTAATTTGTCTAAAGCCTTATTTAAATGAATAATGGCGGTTTTATTATTATTGATTTCAGAATAATAGATCCCAAGATAATAATGGGAAAGGTTTTGTTTTTTTTCAAGCGACATAATATTTGCCATGGAGTAGTATGCTTTTGGATATACGGAAGGTGCCTTGTTTAAAACGGTATTAAAAAGATTCTTAGCTTTTGTAAGGTTTTTTAACTCAAGGTGTGCATTTGCCTGATGAAATCTGGCTGTAAGACCCATCACAGGATCCTTCTCAATCCCATTAAGGACATCGAGTGCTTTTTGAGGCTCACCATTCAGCAGATATATTCTACCCATTTCAAGAAGTACCATTGGATCGAAAATGTTGATGGAGAGAGCTTTTTTCATATGCGATAAAGCTTTTTTTCTCATTAATTTTCTGGCATAGACAAGGCCCATTCCATAATGAATGGCAGCAGCGTCAGCAGGTGGAAGATTGCTGTTCAGTTTTGTGGTTAATTGATTAAATGCGGGTTCAATATCTGCGTAAAGTCCTAAAAGTCTGTATTTCACCATATCAAACCTGAAATCTTCGTCGCATTTTATTTTATTCTTCAAAGGGGTGTAGCCTGAAAGAATTGTTTCAATATGGGCAATTCGGCTGCCGGTCCCGGGATGGGTCTTGAAATAGTCAGGGATTCCTTCCACACCCCGGTAATCAGCTGCCCTGATTTTCACCAGACCAGACAAGAGTCCTTCCGGTGCAAAGCAGCTTTTTTTTAAAAACATAATCCCTTTTTCATCAGCCTCTGTTTCATTTTCCCTTGTGAAGGTAAGCATGGCAGTCTGACTAACAGCCATTGTCCCCGTGATGATTGCCGCTCCGGCATCGCCACCTGATTTGCTGCCGACAATGGCACCGGCCAGCATACCGGCAAGGCTTCCGATGTTAATAAATTTTGCACGATCAATGGATTCAGATACATGACGGCTTGCCGCATGGGCAATTTCATGGGCAATGATTCCAGCCAGTTCATCAATTGAATCAAGGGCTGTGATCAATCCCCGATATGCAAAGATATTGGCAGCCGGACTTGCAAATGCATTGAAAACATCATCATCCACAATGTAAAAAGAATAGTCAAACGGCTGGGGCGGCAGAAAAGTCAGGATATGATTGCCAATCTGGGTAACCATATGGCCGGCAATAGGATCCTTTAATATCATCTGTTTATCCTGTATCATTTTCATGAATTTCTTTGCAACTTTTTTTTCTTCCGGGATGGATATGGCAAAGCTGGTGTTTAAGGAAAATGAAAAGAAAAAGACCAGGCAAAGAAAGATAAAAAAATATTTGAATGGTTTCATAGTGCCTGTTACCTTTCGCCGCGCTTATAAGGTTCTGCCAGCATGGCAGGGGCATTTAATTTTCTTGGATCTTTAAGGCTGATTAACAATAGAATAAAGAGCGTTGCAACATAAGGGAGCATTGCCAGGAAGCTGGGTGAAATTCCCAGAGGCTGCAGCAGATACTGAACGACAAAAAAGCCGCCAAACAGGAATGCCGCCCATATGGCACGCCCGGGGTTCCACAGGGCAAAAATGGTCAGGGCAATGGCAATCCATCCTCTTCCTGCAGTCATCCCCTCTATCCATGATTTTGAATATGAAATGGAAAGATGGGCACCTGCCAGAGCTGAAAATCCTCCTCCAATTATGACACTCAAATATCTGAGCCTGAACACATTGACCCCTTGAGTTTCAGCGGCTTTCGGGTTTTCTCCCGTTGATCTGATCTGTATGCCCAGACGGGTTCTTTCAAGGAAAAACCAGGAGACAAAGGCAAGAACTATGGCAAGATAGAAAAACGGACTCTGGATGAACAGGATTTTTCCAAGCCAGGGAATATCAGATAACCAGGGAATACTTAAATCTTCCATTTTGATTGCAAGGGGTTTGCCCACATAGGGTTTGCCAAGCATACCGGAGAGACCTAAGCCCAGCATGGTCAATGCAAGTCCGGAGACAACCTGGTTGGCCTGCAGGGTAACGGATGCAAAGGCATGGATGATGGAGATTGCCATGCCTGCGGCTATGGCAGCAAGAACGCCCAGCCAGGGCTGGCCGGTTGTCATGGTGACGATAAAGGCGACAACAGCTCCAATTGCCATTACACCTTCAATGCCCAGGTTAAGGATGCCGGATCTTTCACAGATCACTTCACCTGTTGTGGCAAGAAGTAAAGGGGTTCCTGCAACCATCGCTCTATGAAGTGTCAAAACAATTATATCTTCCATCTTATTATATCCTTATTTGGTGCATCCTTATTTGTTTGAAAATTGGAAGGTGACTTTATGGTTTAAAAAATAATCACCCATAATTAAAAATACCAGCAACGTGCCGTTCACAATTTCAACTGTGGCAGCAGGCAGTCCCAGTGAAATTTGTATGGCATCGCCGCCCACCAGTATCCCGGCAAAAAAGATTCCTGAAATCACAGTATAGAGTGGATTTAATTTGGCAAGCCATGCGACAATGATGGCTGTAAATCCATAACCCGAGGATATTGAAGCAGGATATCCAAGATAGTGATGAATGCCTGCCACTTCGCCGACACTGGCAAAGCCTGCAAGTCCACCGCTGATAGCCATGAGGATCAGGCCTGTTTTTAGAAAATTTATTCCTGCATATTTACCGGCATCCGGGTTTTCACCCACCACCCTTGCTTCATATCCAAAGCGCGTTTTATAAATAACCACACAAAGTACAATGGCACAGATAAGTGCTAAAATTAATGTGGCATAATGGATTCGGGAACCGGGAATCAGACCTAAAATGGCAGAATCAGGAAGATTATTTGTTCCGGGAAACCCGAATCTTGCTTTTCCTTTCCAGGGCCCGACAATGAGCATGGTTAAAAATTCAGCACAGATATAGTTGAGCATTAAAGTGGAAATCACTTCATTAATGGAGTATTTGATTTTCAGGATGGCTGGAATGATTCCCCAAAAGGCACCGCCGATAAAGCCTGCAAGAAAAATCAGGGGAACGATGATATATGACGGCAAAGCCTCTCCAAAGGTCAGCCCCGTCCAGGTGGCAAAAATTGCTCCCATTAACATCTGGCCTTCCGCACCTATGTTCCAGAATTTTGCCCTGAAGGCAAGAGTCAGCCCTGTACCGATAAGAATCAGTGGAATGGCTTTGGTAATGGTTTCCTTAATTCCATAAAAGGAACCAAATGATCCTGAAAAGATTTCAGAAATAGCAAAGATGGGGTTCACACCAGCCACAAGGAAAATAATACTGATCACCACAAGCGCTGCCAGAAGGGAGGCAATATTGGTCATGAAGGATCTTAATCTGGTTATATTATATCGGTCTGTTGTTTTGATTTTTATCATTATCTTTTTTCCATAGAATCAGATCCTTTTTGATCCTGCCATCATCAGACCGATATCAGAAAACCGTTTGTCGTCTGAATCAAGAATTGCCATGAACTCACCATCAAAAATAACAGCAACCCGGTCACAAAGTTCAAATATTTCTTCAAGATCTTCAGAAAACAAAAGCACGGCACTTCCTTGTTTTCTAAGTTCCAGAATATGTTTTCTTAAGAATTCCGTTGCCCCGACATCCAGCCCGTATGTGGGGTGTGATGCCACAAGAAGCTGTGGCTGCTCACTGATTTCTCTTCCAAGGATCAGTTTTTGAATGTTCCCGCCGGAAAGATTCCTGATCTGGCTGTTAATGGAATGGGCGGAAACCTTAAATTGATTAACAATGGTTTTTGTGTGATTTTTTACCTGATTGTATTTCAAAAAATAGCGCCTGGAAAATTTTTTTAAGTGATGCTGTTTTAAGATGGCATTATCATATAAAAAAAGGCCCGGAGCTATTCCAAACCTGATCCTTTCTTCCGGTACATGGGAAACACCTTTGTCATAAATGAATCTGGGAGATTTGTTGGTGATATCTTGGCCATTTATGTTTACTTTTCCTGACAAGATAGGTCTGATACCGGTAATGGCCTCTGCAAGTTCGCGCTGTCCATTGCCGGAAACCCCCGCAATACCTAAAATTTCATTTTCAAAAAGTTCAAATGAAATGTTTTTGACGGCCAAAAGGCCCTTGTCTCCAATGATATTAATATCTTTAACAGAAAGGGTCTGTAGACCTTTTGTCAGCTTTTCTTTAGTTGTAGTAAAGACAACATCTCTGCCTACCATCATTCGTGCAAGAGCTTTTTTGTCTGTATTTTCAGTATCGGCATCCCCCACAATTTTCCCTTTTTGAAGTACCAGAACCCGGTCACAGATATCCATGATTTCATCAAGTTTGTGGGAAATAAAAATGATCATGTGGCCTTTGGCTTTCATTTCTCTTAATATGGAAATCAGTTCTTCTATTTCCTGGGGAGTCAGAACAGAGGTGGGTTCATCAAGGATAAGAAGGTCGGCACCATTTAAAAGTGCTTTAATTATTTCCACACGCTGCTGTTCCCCGGCTGAAAGCTGCCAGACTTTTTTGTCAGGATCAATATGAAAATCGAATTTTTCAGAAAACTGTTCAATTTTTTTTCTGATTTTTATTTTCGGGAAAAAAAACGGCGTATCTTTATAGCCTAATGCAATATTTTCAATCACGGAATGATTCTGCACGAGCATAAAGTGCTGATGAACCATTCCGATGCCAAAATTAATGGACTCAACGGGATTATTAATCCGAACACTTTTACCATTGATTTTGATCTGGCCTGAATCTGGCTGGTAAAGTCCGTACAGGATATTCATCAAGGTGGTTTTGCCGGCCCCGTTTTCACCCAAAAGCCCTACGATTTCACCGGATTCAACACAAAGATCAATATCCTGGTTGGCAGGGATTCCTTGAAATGATTTACAGATGTCCTTCATTTCAAGACGTTTTATTTTTTCCATAA
>JAHOYS010000098.1 GCA_019038815.1 Desulfobacterales bacterium
CAGGGCACATATTTTGTTCCAAGAAAAGAAAAAATGGCCAGTCGAAAATGCTGGATTGCTTATACACTTGCTCCTAAAGGAAGTATTGTTATTGACGATGGGGCTGTCCGTGCAGTCAGACAGAATGGAAAAAGTTTGCTTCCCATAGGGGTTGTCGCGGTAGAAGGAAATTTTGAAGAAGGTGCTGCCGTCTCTTTCAAGACGCTTGCCAATGAGATCATTGGAATTGGGCTGGTCAACTACAGGTCATCGGATATAAATTTAATAAAGGGATTAAAAACGTTCCAGATAGAAGCGTGTATTGGCGGCAAACACTATGATGAAATTATTCATCGCAACAATCTTGTGCTTTACAGATTCTTGCTGATGATCGATATTTTTTTATAAATCACTAAGACTTTTAAAATTTTCTAAATTTAGAAAGATTTCTAACTAAGTTTCGAATTTTTTATAAATATCCCTATGCTTTTAAATGAATATTTAACTCCAGGTTTCTTAAGGTGCTGGTTTTATGAGTTAAATCCATAAATATTTTTCCTGGCATGGTTTCTGCTTACAATGCTATAAAGTATTTAACAATTAATTATTAGGATCAAATGGCGAAACAATATAAAAAATCACCTCAGATCATGTTTATTGATAATGATGAGCATGTTCGTGATTCTTTAAAAGTCTTTTTTGACAGCAGCCAGATGGATTTCTTAATATTTAAATCTGCATCTGAAGGCTTAAATTCTCTCAAATATCAGAAGATTGATTTGGTGATTTCAGATTATTTTCTGCCGGATATGAATGGTGTTGATTTTTTGAACCGGGTTGCAAAAAATAATCCGGGTATCACAAGAATTTTAATGGCAACGATTGTCAGTGATGATCTTAAGCTTGAAATACTTAAAGCCGGAATAGATCGATTAATTGAAAAGCCGTTGACTGTAGCATCTTTGGATGTAATTATTAATGAATTAACAAAATGAGCAACGAATCTGAAAGATAATGAGTGTTTATCAGAAAAATTCGGAGATAAAAATGGAAGAAAACAAATCTTTTGACTGGAGTACGGATTTAAAGGAAGTATCTGTCCGGGAGTGGGAAGACAGGTTTGTCTGGGTGGAAGAACCCTATGTCAGTCCGGACGGGGAAACTATTGCCAGCATTGTAAATATCGAGGAAGGTGTGTTTACAGTGTGCGAAAATGGTGAAACCTGGGACAAGGAGTATGACAAGGCCTGGAATTTGAGACCATTGCCTGATGGAAAGTTTGCTGCCTGTGTCAGCAGTGACGAAGAATGGACATTGAGTATCAGTGGCAATGAATGGGAGAACTGGTTTGATTTTATCTGGAATTTACAGGTGAATAAAGACGGTTCAAGTATCGGCCTGGCTGTCCAGAAGGACATGGAATATGGAATGGCTGTCAATGATAAACCTTGGGATAAGATGTATGACAATATCAATGAAATGGTGTTGAGTAATACAGGTATCTCTGCTGCTGTCGTGCAGGTGCTGCCAATGGCACAGGCGGACATTGAAATTTTCAAGCAGGGAATTTTTTCCTGTGCCGTTAATGGAAAGCCAATCGAAAAAAAATTTTTAAATATCTGGGATATCAGCTTTGATTCAACCGATAAAAACGTTGCATATGGTGTGCGGCTGGACAGGGTAAATTACTCCATTGCAGTTAATGATGCTGTTTGGGATAAAAAATTTCAATCTGTATGGAAACCTGTATTCCTTTCAGGAGAAAATTCAGTAGTTGCACCAGTGAAGGAAGGCGGCAAGTGGGTGCTTTATAAAGATGGACAACCTTTCTGGAAGAATCAGTATAACCAGATATGGAAAATTGCAATCTCTCAAAAGAGCGGGAATATTGCAGCCATTGCATCGGACAAGTTCGGGAAATGGACAATTGCTGAAAATGATATGGTCTGGAATATGACAGCAGATCAGATGATTTCAGAATTTGTTTACTCCAAAGATGGTTCTACCCTGGTTGCTGTTCTCAAAGACAAGGGGTTCTGGACACTTGCAGTCAATCAAAAAAAATGGAATCTTGCAGCAGATAAGGTGTTTAATCCTTGTGTCAGTTCAGATGGCAAAATTGTTTCAGTTGTCATTGAAAAACAGGGTCAATACTTTCTGGCTGTAAACAATATAGTGATCCCCAATGGATATGATTTTATGGCAACACCTGTGATCAGTCCGGATAACACGAAAATTTTACAAAAAGCAGTAAAAGATGGTGTGTATCAACGACTGATCCTGTCAATGGACAAGATTTTATAAAAAATGTTCTTTTAAAGGAGATAATATGAATGCCTTTATAGATTTTATTATGGGGCCGATGGTCTGGGTTGCTTTTTTGATTTTTATACTCGGCCTGATTTTTAAAATGGTTTTAATTATCAAAGATATAAATGCCAGGGAGTCATATGTTTATTCTTATTTGACCTGGAAACACAGTTTAAGATCGATTTTTGCCTGGATGACACCATTTTTGCCTCAAAGTACAAAACAAAGTCCGGTTTTTTATTCGATATCTTATATTTTCCATCTGCTGCTCTTTATCGTACCCATTTTTTTGATGTCCCATATTGTTTTGATCAATGAGGCTTTCCAGGTCTCCTGGGTGGCACTGGATGACGGTCTGGCTGATATATTAACGGTTATTGTCATCCTTGCACTGGTATTTTTTGCCATCCGCAGACACATGGTTCCGGAAGTAAAATATTTAACATCCTATAAAGATTATTTATTATTAATAATTGTTGCATTGCCCTTTATTACAGGCTTTTTGGCATATCATCAGTTTTTTTTCTATAAAGCGATGGTTATAGCCCATGTGATTTCCGGCGAAATTATGCTTATTCTCATTCCGTTTTCAAGATTTTCTCACATGATTGTAGCTCCCTTGACAAGAGCTTATATGGGGTCTGAATTCGGAAATGTCAGACATGCGAAAGACTGGTAGAAGTTACAAGGAGATAAAAATGGCAAATGAGATAGAAACAAAGGATGAACCAACCATTGTGAAAGAAAAAAATACAGATAAAGCTGTTGAAGCAGGGTTGGCCAGACTTACACCCCAAAGAATAAAAAGTACCATTAATCAGGTGCTTCAAAAAGAGACCGGTCCCAGGTTTAAAGCCTATGTTGAGACATGCATGCATTGTGGTCTTTGTGCGGAAGCCTGCTTGTATTTCCTGTCAAATGACCGTGATCCGGCCTATTCTCCGGCAGGAAAGGTAAAGCAGACCATCTGGGAAATGCTGGAGAAAAAGGGGGAAGTATCAACGGATTTCTTAAGAAGGGCTGTTCATATTGCCCAGACAGAATGCAATGTCTGTAAGCGGTGCTCCATGTACTGCCCCTTTGGTATTGATGTTGCCTATTTGATGCTGATGGTCAGAAGAATCTGCCACAAGCTTGAAATTACGCCTTTATATATTCAGGATACGGTGAACAGTCATTCTGCCACCATGAACCAGATGTGGGTTAAAGAGGATGAATGGATCGATACTCTTCAATGGCAGGAAGAAGACGCAAGAGAAGAATTTGAGAATTTGAGAATTCCACTGGATAAAATGGGTGCGGATGTGATGTATTCAGTCATTGCACCGGAACCAAAATTTCAGGCAGGACTCTTATACCAGGCTGCGACCATTATGCATGCGGCAGGGGTTAACTGGACCATGCCCTCAAGTCCGGGATGGGATAACAGCAATATGGCCATGTTTACCGGTGACAATGAAATTTCAGGCCGTATTGCAAGAGCATTTTATGAGACAGCGGCAAGACTCAAGGTGAAACGCATTGTCATGGGAGAGTGCGGTCATGCTTTTCGATCAACTTATGATGTGGGAAACCGCTGGATCGGATGGGCAATGCCGCCTTTTGAAGTTGTCCATGCCCTGGAATTCTATCATGAGCTGTTGACATCGGGACGAATCACGATTGCCGAAAAATTTAAGAAAACCGTTACGCTCCATGACCCCTGCAATGTTTCCAGGGGAAGAGGACTGCACGATATGGCAAGAGAAGTAACCAATATGATGTGTGAATCCTTTATTGAGATGACACCGAATCGGGAGCATAATTTTTGCTGCGGTGCCGGCGGCGGTGTGATCAACTGCGGCCCTCCCTATAAAGGGGAACGCATGATAAACAATAAAGTCAAAGCAGAACAGCTCAAGGCAACCGGGGCCGAAGTTTTGATCGCTCCCTGCCATAATTGTCACAGCGGGCTTGAAGATATTGTTCATCATTATGATTTGAACATGGAAGTAAAGTTTCTAGGAGATCTCATTTATGAAACCATGGAAAAGAAAATCTATAAACCGGGAGACTAAGATGAAACAGAAAGTTATTTTTATTGGTTTCATATTATTTTTATTTACGGCAGTCATTGCATTCTCCAATACAGATGAGCCGGAGGGGCTAGAAAGACTGGACAATTCAGTATTTGAAAACCCGCATCGCCCGGGTGCTGTATTTGCCCATGACGATCATAATGAAATAGCCCAGATAGAGGATTGCGCCGTTTGTCACCATGTGTATGAAGACAAAAAACTGGTTGAGGATGAATCCAGTGAAGACAGTCCCTGTTCAGAGTGTCATTCTTTAAAGCCTACAGAGGAAAATTCAATTTCTCTTTCCGTGGCATATCATAAACAATGCAAGGACTGCCACTTTGAGGAAAATAAGGGACCGGTACTTTGTGGTGAATGCCATATTAAAGAGTAAGGAGGGATATGATGAGTAAAAAAATTATGATCGTGGATGATGATCCGGCCATAACAAAATATCTGGAAACACTTTTTGCTGACAATGGATATGAAACCTGTATTGCTGTTGATGGTAAAAAAGCGGTCAATGTGTATGAAATAGAAAAGCCGGATTTGATTACACTTGATCTTGAGATGCCTGAAGAATGGGGTCCAAGATTTTTTAGAAAGGTCAGCAAAACAAAAGGCTTTGATACACCGGTGATCGTTATCAGTGGCCTGTCAAGTCCTAAGTATTCAATCCCAAAGGCGGCGGCCATTTTTGGCAAGCCCTTTAATGCTCAAAAGCTTATAGAAAAAGTTTCAGAGCTTTTGAGTTAAAGACATCACGCTATTTGTTCCGGTGAGGTCGTTATGTTTAAAAAGATATTATTTGCCACAGATGCTTCTTTTGCATGCGAAATAGCTGCAAAGACAGCTTTTGAACTCTCGGAAAGATATGGTTCTGAGCTCATCCTGCTCCACATTGATACGGATTTTTCGCAGGGGACCTGCCCATTTATTCTGGAAATATCGGCAAAAGAAAAGAAATTTTCAGGTCTTGAGTATATAGCGATGGTCAAAGAAGGAATGAGAAAGCGATATGATTCGCTGTCTAAAGGATCAACAGAACCTGAATATAAGGTTGTTGAAGGGAAACCTTCAGAAGAGATTCTTAAATTTGCACTAACAAACAAAGTGGACTGCATAATTTTGGGTGCCCATGCTCAAAAGGAAGAATCTGCTGGAAAGATCCTGCAAAAGGTTGTAGCAAAAGCGCATTGCCCGGTGTTGAGTATTGCCAGGCCTTGTGAAACATGTTTCTGGTATTTTAATCAGATTATTTTTGGAACAAATTTTTCAAAGGCTTCCATGTCCGCCTTTCAATTCGCATATAAACTGGCCGATTATATCGGATGCAAACTGCATATTTTCCATGCACTGGATATTGAATCATCCGGATCTTCTGCCATTCCTGGCCAAAAACAGATTGAAGATCAAATAAAGGAAGCAGGGATGAAGATAAAGGATATATATGTTTCTCAGATGAAAAATTTTGACAATTATGATATTGCTGTCTGGGAGGGAGTTCCTTATATTGAATTATTAAAATTTGCAAGAAAAACAAGCGGGGATCTTATTGTGATAGGCCATCATACAAAAGATAGTGATTCTGAAAAGGCATTTTCAGAGCGTACGATTGACCAGGTGATTCTTCGATCGGCATGTCCTGTGCTAAGCGTGAACCAGGACGGTTGAAAAAATATGCTTATTCAGCAATTTAGATATTCAACCGACAATCTGGGATATCTGGTATATTCGACAAGAGAGGGTGTCGCCATTGATGCAGGGGGGGTCGAAGACATATTGGCTTTTGCCGAAAAGAACAATATCCATATCAAATATGTCACCAATACCCATTCCCATTATGATCATACCTCCGGCAATGAGGCTTTGCTTAAAAAAACAACAGCACAATTTATTGACTGCAGGCAGATCAAATCAGATCAAGCCATACACCTGGATCATGAAATTCTGGAAGTATTTCACACTCCTGGGCACACTGAAGATTCAGTGACATTCAAGGCGGATGATTTTTTATTAACCGGCGATACCTTGTTTAACGGGACCATAGGCAATTGTTTTTCCGGTGATCTTAATGCTTTTTTTCAATCCTTGAAACGCTTGATCTCTTTGCCGAAAGACACAAAGATTTATGGCGGTCATGATTATGTGCTCGAATCCATGAAAATGGCAAAAATAATTGAAAAAGATAATCCGCATATTGAAGAATATATTAAAAAACATAATTCCGGCTTGATTGTGTCAACTTTAGAGGATGAATTAAAGGCAAATCCTTACGTGAGATTTAATGCCCGGAGTATGATAAATAATTTACAAGAAAGGGACCTGCCAATAGATACAGAGTTTGCCAGATTTGAATCAATAATGGAAATATATTGAATTCACCCCAAAGTGGCCGAAGATAGAATCCCCCCCTTGATCATTCATTATTTAGGTCTTATCATTAGAAACAATAATTTTTTTTAAGTGTCCTGCAATTTTGCGGGATGATAATAAATATTTTTATTCATTATCGGAGACAGCATTAATGCTTGGTAAGAATATTAAATTTGTTGGTGATTCTAAACAGGATGCATGCTTTGCCCTTGGAAGGCAATTGACTATTGAATATTATGAATGCGGAAGAAAGGTCCTTTTAGACAAAGACCGGGTTGAGAAAGTGTTGTTGAAAGCTGCAAAAGAGAGTGGCGCAACGATTATCAGTTCTTCGTTTCATGAATTCAAGCCTCAGGGAGTCAGCGGTGTTGTCGTTATAGCAGAGTCACATTTTACAGTCCATGCATGGCCGGAACATGATTATGCGGCAGTAGATATATTTACCTGCGGAGACAGCATAGATCTGGACGTTGCTATTAATTCCATGAAAGATTCTTTTGGATCTGAAAACGTTGTCATATCTTCCGATCAAAACCGAGGAGTTATTTCCAAACCATTTGAACAAAAAAATGTTGGTCAGATTATTAAAAACTCAAAAATCTATCCGATCTCCTGGAAAAAAGAGTATGAAAGAAAAAATCCATGGGGAGTTTTGACCTCCATAGATATTTATGAAAGTGATCCAGGGATTATCAGGGATGCAAAAAGCATTGAACGATTTGTATATGAGTTGTGTGATCTGATCGATATGAAGCGGTTTGGGGACTGTAGGGTAGTCCACTTTGGGGAAGATGAGAAAGTCGAAGGATTTTCCATGACCCAGTTCATTGAAACCTCCTTGATTTCAGGCCATTTTGCCAATGCCTCAAATACGGTTTATCTGGATGTATTCAGTTGTAAATTTTATGAGCCCCGTGAGGTTGCAGAATTTGCCACATCATTTTTCAAAGGGGATCATTATAAAATTCAGATTGCTTTAAGGCAGTAAATTAAAGATGAAAACTTATAGTAAAATAATAGACGGCTGGTTTTCAGAGATTTGTCCTATGTGGCCCGGGATATCATTATCTCTGGAGATAGAAGAAGTTCTTTACAGCAAAAAGAGCAAATTTCAGCAGATCGACATGTACCAGACCAAGAATCATGGGAAAATGCTTGTTCTGGATGGGATTATTCAGTTGACCCAGTCAGACGAATTTGTATACCAGGAAATGCTTGCTCATATTCCTTTATTTGCACATCCCGGCCCTGAAAATGTTCTGGTTATTGGTGGAGGAGATGGGGGGATATTAAGGGAGGTTAGCCGCCATGACTGTGTTAAAAATATTGATTTTTGTGAAGTTGATGAAGATGTTATCAAAGTGTCCAAGGAATTTCTGCCTGATCTCGCCTGCGGATTTGATGATCCCAGGGTCAGGGTTCATATAGCAGACGGCAATGCCTGGGTTCAGGAACGAAAAAATAAGTATGATGTGATTATTGTGGATTCCTCGGACCCCATCGGTCCTGGCGAAGTTTTGTTTGAACGGCCATTTTATGAAAGATTAAAAGCTGCATTAAGGAAAAAAGGTGTTATCGCTACCCAGGGGGAATCTTTTTTCCTTCATAAGGAGTGCGTTACCCATCTTGTGAAAATTACAAAAGACCTGTTCCCGGTTCAGGCATACTCCCATTTTTTGGTGCCCACGTATCCGGGTGGTCATCTTGGTATTAACCTTGGATCTTTAGGACCGGAAATAGAAAAGCCGTGCCGTGCCATTACTGAAAATTTTCAGAAGCAATTAAAATATTATTGTCCCAAAATACATGAAGCCTCTTTTGTTTTACCTTATTTTGCCCAAAAGATGTTTGAAGCCATTAAATCAGAGAAAAGTGTTTAAAAATGTCAGACGGTCCCTTATCAGAACTTATCATAAAGCCCATTAAAGCAGCACCAATAGAGGATTTGATCATACTCTACAAGGAAGCTGGCTGGTGGGAGTCTTCCTATGATACCCAGCCTGAATTTTTAAATCATATCGTGAAAGATTCAGCTGTTTTTGTGGGGGCTTTTTGGCAAAAAAAGCTTATTGGAATGGGGCGGGCACTTTCCGATCTTGCAAGTGATGCTTATATTCAGGATGTTACAGTGTTAAAAGAATTTAGGGGCAAAGGGATTGGCAAAAAAATTATTCAAACTTTAATAGAAAAGTTAAAGGAAAATGGTGTTGACTGGATCGGCCTTGTTGCTCAGCCTGGAACTTCTCCCTTTTATAAAGAACTTGGATTTGAATTACTTAAAGATCATGTTCCGTTAAGATATAAGGATTGATAAAATGTATGCGGCAGGAGCGATTTTACAAGAATCGCAAAAAATAAAATTTCCAAAATTTAATCGATTTGCATTAAATGACCGCGACCTCATTCAAACATATATTGATACGTTTAAGCCCTTTTCCTGTGAGTATAATTTTTCAAATCTTTATGCCTGGCAGGATGCTTACAGACTGTCATGGACCCTGTACCAGGAACGGCTTTTGATTTATGATGGTATCTCTCAGTGCGCATTTATGCCTTTGGGCGAAGATTTTAGCCCTGAAGAACTCGTCATTTTATCGTTAAATTTGAAAAATGCGGGCCTCACATCTGAATTTAGTCTTTTAACATCAGATTATTTAAAAAAATTTCCTGAAATTGGAAATTATTATACTGTCAAAGAAGAACGTGATCATTCAGAATACATTTATGATGTTGACAGCCTGTGTGAACTTACCGGGACAAAACTCCACAAAAAAAGGAATCTTATTTCACAGTTCAAGCGAGATAATCCTGATTTTGAAGTACATTTATTAAATGGTGAGTACAGGCAAAAAGCCCTGGGATTAGCACAGGATCAACTGAACAGGCGCAAAAAACGATCCAATACCCTTGATCGGGAGTCCCGGGCATTAGAGGCATCATTTGATCATTTTGAGGAATTGAGGCTGGAGGGACTTGTGATAACGGTGAGAAACAAGATGGTTGCTTTTTCTGTTTTCAGTGAGTTGAATCATTCAACCTATGATATCCAGTTTGAAAAATCTGATATGAATTTTAAGGGCGCAGCTCAGGTGATAAACCATGAGACTGCAAAACATCTTAAGCATAAATGTCAATACCTGAACCGGGAACAGGATCTTGGGATTAAAGGCCTTCGTCAGGCTAAAATGTCATATGATCCTGTAGAATTAATCACCCCGTACAGTCTTGTCTTTACCCCGATGAATTAACTATGAAAGGAGAATCATGTTACAAACAAGTGTTACAAAACTACTTGGCATAAAATATCCCATCATCGGCGGTGCCATGATGTCTATTTCAAAGGTTGATTTTGTTGCAGCCATATCCGATGCAGGAGGGCTTGGTATTCTGGCCTCAGCCATTTACCAGACAAAAGAGGAGTTTGCCCGGGCTATTGACAGGCTCAAACAACTGACGGATAAGCCGTTTGCAGTGAACCTCAATCTTTTTCCTTCCATGCGGCCCATCGATAATAATGATTATCTGGATATTTTAATTGAAAAAGGGGTTAAGATTGTTGAAACCTCCGGGCATTCCGCACCCGAAGAGCTATGCAGACGGTTCAAAGATGCCGGCATGATATGGATGCATAAATGTGTGGGAATCCGGTATGCTAAAAAAGTGGAAAAAATGGGAGCAGATATTGTCACTGTGGTGGGATATGAAAACGGGGGTGCCACAGGCAAACTGGATATTGGAACAATGGTTCTGGTTCCAAGCGTTGTAGATGCAGTCAAGCTTCCGGTGATCGGCGGCGGTGGTGTTTCAGATGGCAGGGGTATTGCAGCACTTCTCAGCCTTGGCGCCGGGGCAGTGATAATAGGAACCCGTCTGTTGTTGACCAAAGAATGTCCCATCCATGAGAATTTAAAACGCTCCTTGTCTGGTGCATCTGAGCTGGATACCATGCTCATCATGCGGTCTATCGGGGCTACCCACAGGGTCTGGAACAATGCAGCCGCTCAAAAATGTTTTGAAATTGAACAGAACAGCGGTAGTTTTGATGAAGTACTTTCCATTGTTACAGGCGATAAGGCAAGATTGATGTTCAATGAAGGGAAAACAGATGTGGGGGTGATTTCCTGCGGTCAGGGTATAGGCCTGATCCATGATATTCCCAATGTCAAAGATCTGTTTGATACCCTGATGAAGGATGCAGAACAAGCCGTATCCGGTTTATTATAAAGATTTTTTGCAAATTTTCATATCAGGAAATCATGAAAAGAATGATCCGTTCTCTAAAGGTCTGGATATGTTTAATAATGATTTGTTTAAGCTGGTCTTTGTTTTTTGCCTTTAGACATGTGATCATTTCATTGTGTTCATTAATGACCGATTCAAAGTGGTCCTTTAAGGGTGTTTTAGGGTCAATGATATTGTCATAGGATAAAAAAGACAATCGTTTGGCCTCATTTCTTACTTCGTTGTCAGCACGGTATAAAAATTCATTGTGAGAGCATTTGGCAAAATTCATGTGAAACAGATGATTGGCCTCTGTCAAATTAAAGGTGTCATTTGCATGAAATGAGTCTTTCAGCATTTTATTTGCCTTTTCCATCTGTGGGATAAAGGTAGTGGTTTCCTTGTGCATGGCAAGATCAGCAATCCCAAGCTCAATAACTTCCATGCTCTCAAACATGGCTTT
>JAHOYS010000262.1 GCA_019038815.1 Desulfobacterales bacterium
TCTGAACCTGTACGAATAATTTGATTTCAAATCAACCGCCATTTCAGTTTTAAATTTTTAAACTTTATTACAGGAGGTAATCCATGAGTGACAGTGTTTACAAAATTATTGATCTTGTAGGAAGCAGCGAAAAGTCCTGGGAAGATGCAGCCACCAGTGCCATTGACCGTGCATCAAAATCATTAAGAGACTTAAGAATTGCAGAAGTAATGAAACTTGATATTAAAATTGAAAAAGGAAAACCTGCACAATTTAGAACGAATTTGAGAGTGTCTTTTAAATACCAAGATTAATCAGGCACTCCATGAAAGTTATGAGTAGCAGGAATGTAATGCTTGCTGCTCATAACTCACCATTATAATAAATGATGGGGGGGGAAAATGCCACATACAAAAAGTGTTTACAAAAAACGATCTTCTGTGGATCGAAGATCGCCGGGAAACAGGCGTATTCTTAATATTGGGCCCGGGTACCCGGAAGTCGAAAACAGACAAAATTTTAAAGAAAGAAGAAGAGGCTGGGAAGACAGATTCGGCTGGGAAAGAATCAGCAAATGGAGCAGTTCACCGATCTATTCTGATTTATCATAATTTATTATACATTAGCTCAAAATCTCAATTCAAAATCTCAATTTAGAATTATCTAAAATTTGTTCAAAAGAAAGAAACCGTTCGGTTTTATAACATGCTTGCAATGAAGGTTGTAATATGGTGATGAATTTTCTTGTCATTATGATTTTCATTGTTCTTGGCTTGTCATTTATGGTAAATAAATCGAAAAAATAGTCCATTTTCAATATTAACACGGTGAAATAAAGGATAATTATGAAAATTCTTGTTACAGGAGTGGCGGGATTTATTGGATTTACCTTAGCATATCGACTGCTCAAAGAGGGGCATAACGTCTGCGGGATTGATAATTTAAACGATTATTATGATGTAAACCTCAAAAAGGCCAGGCTTTCCATTATTGACAAAAACCCGAAATTTGAATTTCAGCTGATTGACCTGGCTGACAGGGGAAAAATAAAAAAACTGTTTGAAACTCATGAACCGGATTATGTCATAAACCTTGCTGCCCAGGCAGGAGTCCGTTACAGCATTGAAAATCCCGGGTCTTATATTGATAGCAATCTGGTCGGTTTTGGTAATATACTGGAAGGTTGCCGTCATTCGGGTGTTAAACATCTTGTTTACGCCTCAAGCAGTTCTGTTTATGGGTTGAATACCCTTATGCCGTTTTCTGTCCGGCATAATGTGGATCATCCCATCAGCCTTTATGCCGCATCTAAAAAAGCCAATGAATTAATGGCCCATACCTACAGCTATTTATATAAACTTCCCACAACGGGACTCAGATTTTTTACAGTTTACGGACCGTGGGGAAGGCCTGATATGGCTCTTTTCCTTTTTACAAAAGCCATTTTGAACAATGAATCCATCAAAGTGTTTAATAACGGAGATATGCAAAGGGATTTTACCTATATTGATGATATTGTGGAAGGCGTTGTAAGGGTAATGAACAATATTCCAAAGGCGGATCCGAACTGGACATCTGACAAATCCAACCCATCCAGCAGTTGTGCTCCTTATAAGTTATATAATATCGGGAATAATCAACCGGTTGCTCTGATGACATTTATTGAAGCCATTGAAAAGGCTATCGGTAAAAAAGCCATTAAAAAATATTTGCCGTTACAACCAGGAGATGTGCCTGCAACTTATGCAGATGTGAATGACCTGATAAAGGATACAGGGTTTAAACCCTCTACCACTGTGGATGAGGGAATAAACAGTTTTGTCAAATGGTACAAAGAATATTATAAATAATTATTCCTTATTCAATACATCAATCATGGTATAAAATTTTTTTGAATTATCAGGATCTGTAATTTTTTCCTTAAGAAACAAAACGGCATCAAAGGTGCCGATGACATAGATATCCCTGCCATTGATATTGTGTTTGAATTCAAACAAGGTAGACCTGTCAGGTGATTTTAAGGTATAAGTATGCCATCCGTGACCAGCCAGGTGCTCTTTGGGAATTCCCCACTCCTTTTCTTGTACTTTAGGGTCTCTTACCATTTGGATGTCGTTAATATCAAAATCTGCTCCTAATTTATTAAAATAACCCGCCATTGCCTTGGCTGTACCTGAAGTGTCTGCTTTCCCATTTTGATGACTTTCAGCAACTTCAAGATCATATCCCGCAAAAAGACCGGGGAAAGTGTTGGCAGCATATTCCATCATTGCCTGGAACCCGACAATTTGTTTGGCCATATTCGGTGCAATGACAGCAGGAGTCGAAGAGTTTTTCACAATCTGTTCAAGTTGTTCCCTGTCGCCCCCTGTGGTTCCCATGACAAATGGGATCTGATTGCGGGTATAAAACAAGGCATTTGAATTAACAGCCGTTGGATGCGTATAATCAATGGCAATAAAGGTAGCAAACTGAGTTCTAATCCGGCTGATTTTATCATCCCTTGTGTCGGGCTTTACAAGTTCAAAAGTAATTTGATCAAGTGTTATGATTTTTTCTTCAATTTCCTGACCGGTAAGGGAAAAGGGCATTACGGTAAATCTGTCATCAGTGATGGCAAACCGGGCCATTTTTTTTGCAACGTTCCCTGGCAGGCCATTGATCATGATATTTATTTTTTCCATTCTAAACGACTCCTTAAATTGCTTGAACAAGTTTTGATAACTCAGGAAGTTTGTCTGTATTCAAATCAGCGATAATTTTTTTTAATGATTTTACAGATTCAGGAATATACCGCTTAAAACTCTTTTTCTTTTTTATTTGGCTTAAAAAACTAAAGGCTCCAAGAAATTGCAAGTTCCTTGTTAAACAGCAATATTGATAACATTTTAAAAAGTTTTGACTTTCTATTCCATTCAATTTTAATTTTCCCACGGCATACTGCAAAAGATCATTTCTTGTTTGATCTTTTAAGTTAACATAAGGGTCTATCAGCAAAGATGCAAGGTCATATTGCAAAGGCCCCGATCTTGCCGATTGAAAATCAATAAAATAAATCCGGCTGTTCTGTATCATAATATTTCTTGACTGCATGTCACGGTGCATTAAACCGATAAGTCCGTATTTCAGTGCATGATCTGCAATATGGTCAAAGTCGTTTGAAAATTTATCAAAGCCAACATCCAGTTTTAAATAATCTCGAATAAACGCCTCCATGAAATACCGGCATTCTTTTTCAATAATCAATTCTTTAGAGTAGGTCTGGGTCTGACATGTCCATTCCTTTTTAAAATCCGTAAAGCCCTTTATGGAAAAATCAATAAGCCGGTCAATCACTTTTTTATAGATCTTTATAGTGAATTCATTATTATTTTTTTGTTTGACCTGGGTCTCAAGATGCACATCTCCCAAGTCCTCAAGAATTACCATTCCGGAAAGTGCGTCATGATTTAGGATGCGGGGTACAGGAATGCCCTTTGAAAAAAGGTGGTTTCCGATATGTACAAAAGAATTAAGTTGTAAGCGTCGATCGCTTTTGGGCATACAGATGCCATGGTCTGAAACAATAAATGACCAGGTTTTATATGTTGTCCGGTACCAGTTTCTGTCAGATCCATCCCCGGCGAGCTTGTCAACCCGGATATTTTTGATTCTGTCATGTTTGATCCCAAATCCTGATGCAGCTAATTCAATAAGGGATGTCATTGAATAGGAATCAGGCGTACCAATATCTGACCAGAAGATATCTTTTTCTACAAAGGCCTGTACTTGTTTTTTGCTGCAAAGGCTTTGATATACTTCAATGCTTGAAAATATTTTTTTATCGGGGAAAAATTCATATATTTGAGGGGATAAAACCTGGATACCGGTAAATGCAAGTCCATTTGTTTTTGAATCAAAATTCTGGATATATCTCTGATCATCGATTTTTACCTTATTGAATTTATCATGATCATGAAGAACAAGTGTTGCCAGGCAATTCGATTTTTTATGAAAATTATATACCTTTTTAAGATTAATATTTGAAATAACATCAGAATTAATGACAAAAAAAGAACTGTCCTTTAAAAAGGGCTTTGCATTAGCAATGGCACCACCAGTATCGAGAATGACAGGCTCATAGATCGTTTGAATATTAATATTATATTTTTTTTTTGCAATAAATGCTTCTATTTGCATATGCAAATGATGTGTGTTGATCAGAATTTGTTCACACTCATTATCCACAAGTTTTTTAAGAACATGTTCAAGCACTGGGATCGATAGGACTGTAAACAAAGGCTTTGGGATTTTTTTTGTATAGGGTAAAAGCCGGGTGCCGAATCCTGCGGCAAGAATAAGTGCTTTCATGATTTTATGACACGTTTAAAAGAATTAACCGATCCAGAATATTTTTGTAGTATTCAATCTGTATATGATCTTCAGAGCCGTTAACCCCATTTTTAGTAAAATAATTGGCAGCATTTTTATAGTTAACCTGGGATAAGGATTCTTTCAGGGTTATGATTTTTCCTTTATAGAGCTTTGTGCCGATGGAATGGATTTTTTTAACTCTTTCTTTTCCTTCATGTTTGTCTGATTCATATTTTTCAAAATAAAGCAGGGTGGTTTTATAGGATTCGAAAAATGGTTGTAAAAAGGCGGCAATCCATTTGAGTTTCCTTAAGCCCTGGGAAGTGATGCGAAACATATCCAGTTCAGGTGAGTCAGGCACAAGTATTCCGTCATTTATAAATCCTTTAATACAAAATGAAATATTTTCTTCATAGGTGGTTTCCTCGTCAAAGAAAAATTCATCTGTAAATATTTTTTCTAAGAACCTATATCTGACTACAAGATCTGAAGAAGAGAACATAAACCTGTCTGTTTCAAGTATAGCCACGGCAGTGTATGCAAAATTGACAAAAAAGGAGATCACCGAATTTTTATAATAATCCAGAATAGCGCGTTTGTTATTCTTAACAATAAAAACAGTGTTCTCTGTAATATCATCGTCGTCCTCATCTGCAAGCTCGATAAAGTTTCTTGAAATGAAATTAGTGATTACAGAATTTAAAGTGTTATCAGGATCAATCAAAAGAGTTTCCGAAAGCTCTGCATTCATGAATGCCAGCATGTTCATATAGGTCGTCACCCTGGCAATCATCTGCTTTTTTGTAAAACTATTTTTTGAACAGTTTAATACAGCACTTGCAATAATGCCATGGGGGGTGGCCACTGCATTGGTATTGATAGCATTAATCAGTTTATATCCAAAACTTTTTACAAATTTCATATATTCCTGGTTCGAGGTCTTGGAAAGATTAATATTTTTTTCTTTAATATAATCTTTAATGGATATGGGTTCATTAAACTTCATGTATACTTTGCCATATTTTTTCTTTAAAAATTTACGGGCATTAATCAGTCCTTTTAAGGTTTCAGGTTTTTTTTTGCCGCCTTCAATCTCCTTGAGATAGGCATCTTCTTCAAGGACATGGTCATACCCGATAAATATGGGTACAAAATAAAGATTGTCACAGGCTCCACTATTATAGGCATCAATCAACAGGGCAAGACCACCTGGTTTTGGCGTTAAAAGCTTTCCTGTTCTGCTTCTGCCGCCTTCAATAAAAATTTTTATATTAAAACCTTCATGCAGAAGTTTTTCCAGGTATGCACCAAAAATTTTTGTATAAAGCGGGGCGCCTTTAAATGTCCGTCTGAGGAAAAAAGCTCCCCCTCTTCTGAACAAAGGACCCAAGGGCCAGAATGACAGATTTTTGCCGGCAGCAACATGAGGGCAGGGCATATTATTGTTAAACATGACATAGGGCAGCAAGAGATAGTCTAAATGACTTTTATGGCAGGGAACAAGAATGAGAGGTGCCCGTGTTGATATTTCTCTCATTCGATTGATTTCTTTCTGGTTGAGAACCAGATCGTCAAAGATATTTTTAAACGCCCAGGTTAGCATTTTATTTGACAAATTAATAATTTGCAGATTGTAATTAGAGGCGATCTCTTTGATATAGCCGGCAGCTTTTTTATGGGTTTTGCTCAAAGTAAGGCTGTTTTGTGATGCATATTCAGCCAGGTATTCACGTAAAGATTTTTGAGTTAAAATATCTTCAGTAATTTCCTGTCTTGATTTTAATACAGGCCCGGTAATACTTTTTCTCTGCCGATTCAGGATATCTACCAGATGACTTCTTAATTTGTGGGTTTGGAATTCCGAATCAAGCTGCTCAATCTCAGGCCTGTTGATAAATTCGTTCAGATTAACAGGATTTGCAAGTTCAACTCTGATTTTTTCAGGACGTCTTAATATGATCAAAAAGCGCTTTATTATTCCGGGTTTTTCATGGGTCCCAAAAAGAATGTCAATTATACCCGGTTCCTTTCTCATTGGTTTTGTAACATAAATAATATCTTCAGGAATAATCACGACGGATTTATCAATGCTCTTTTGAAGCTCTATTAAAAGGAAAAGAGGATCTGGTGTTGATTTGATAAATCGTTTATAGAAATCTTCTTCTTCAATCAGGCAGACAAACCCGGATCTGCCGTTTAATAATTCTTTTGTAGCATAACCGGTTGTATAAGGATCCTTAAAATGAAAATGGTGAAAAAAGTGATCCATATGACAAAGAAAAATCTGAAACAGCCGTTTTACCGACAAAAGAAAGAAGAACCTGAAATCAAACCCTATCTGGGGATAAGGCAGGCCAAGGCTTTTAAGTTTGATATGATAATATAAAAAATTAAAAACTCTTTTGTTTTTACTGGCATAAACAACAATACTGTCCTTATCAACATTTTTTATTTTTTCTATATTGTGATCATCAAAATTGAGTTTATTGGCCAATCGTTTAATCAGCTTTTGGATAAAATATCCTGAATCGCCGGGATAAAAACATAGAAAGTAATTATAGGTGCTGCCCAGCATGCAATTGATCAACCTGCGAAGCTTAAGACGGGATTTTTTGATAATATCTTTAAGCTTTTGAAATGATTCCATTAATTATTCCCTTAAAGGATTTTCAGTAAATAATATAAACACCCATTAATTATCAAAGGTTAATTGGAATGGCAATCTTAAAATAGTCTTGATAAAAACAAAGGTGTGTGTTATTTTTTTTATCCTATGTTGACAATTTCTGAATTTGTTTAACTATATTAAAGAATAATTTATTAAGAGAATTAAATTTTTAGGAGGGCCTCTTTATGAAAACGTTAATCGGTGGAGCTATTGCAGTTCTTCTGGGTGTAGTGGGTTTGGCTGTTTGGTTTGATGAATTTTTAGAACTTCTGGCCGGATGCATTCCACCTGTTCTTCTCTTAGGCGGTGGTCTTGCCCTTTATCTTGGGTTTGATGAGCTGAAAGATTCCTGGAAAAATGATAAGGGTGATGATGCGCCTGCACCCCAGGATGATAAAACTAAAATTAAAGAACTTGAAAAAGAACTAGATGACCTGAAAAAAGAAAAATAAAAAATCACGAAAGAATATCGAAAAAGGCCTGTTTTTACAGCAGGTCTTTTTTAATTGCCGAGGTTGCAAGAAAATCAGCCACCTCATTCTCTTTAATGCCTGAATGCCCCTTCACTTTAATAAAGGCTAAATCACAAAACCTGTCCATTAATGCTCTGATTTTAAAAACAAGCTCCTGGTTTTTTTTGGGTTTCCAGTTCTTTGTCAGAAGGCCGATAGAATAACTTGAGTCTGAAAAAATACGAACCGGCAAATCAACACGCTTAAGTTCTTCCAGTGCCACTTTTATTGCAGTCAATTCTGCAATATTATTAGTTGCCGTGCCAATATATTTTGAAATTTTTTTTTTGTTTTCACCATAAATAAAAAGAATGCCGATCCCTGAAGGGCCGGGATTGCCGGACGAAGCCCCGTCAGTATAGATTTTAATGCAATTGTCCGGCAGATCAGTTTCAATGTCTTGTTCTTTTAGCGGTTTGTCAACTTGCAGTTTTAGTGATGATTTAAGGGGTGTTGATTTTTTCCGGGCCGGGATTGCCTGGTCTTCAGGCTTTAAACTCTCTGGCTTGACTCTGTATTCATAGTCCTGTTTTAAATTGTATTTTATCAATACCTTTCCTTTTTCAACCAGGAGATTTCCTTTGGCATCCGTTTCAACCCAAACTTTGTTGCTCTTAAAACTCATCCTTTTCCAGGAGTCGGCCTGATGTTTATCATTCATATAAATGGTATTTCCCTGAAATAGATTTAAAACTCTCCAGTTCTTTTTGCCATTGGTCTGACAAAAGGGTCAAGTCTTCTAAACGGGTCAGCTTTTTACGAAGTTTTTTGCTCCCAAGAATCAGATCTATCGGCATTTTTTCAAACTCGTATTCATAAGGGGGTTCTTTAAAGTCAAATTTATTTTTATGATGTTTGATAATCAACTGCATCAATATCAAAGATGAAAAATAAGGCTTAAATTCATCTGTTGAGGTTACGTGAATTTGAAAGCCTTTACAAACATGACCCTGCCATTTCCCCGATGTCGGCTCAAAATTAACTGGACGAAGGCAGGCGCCTTTTATCATCTCATCAGCCTCAGCTTTAATTTTTTTTGTATTAAGGAACGGGGCTCCGAATTGTTCAAAGGGCAAAGTTGTGCCACGCCCTTCAGATATATTCGTACCTTCAAAGATAACCTGTCCTGGATAGACTATGCAGGATTGGGGTGTCGGCAGATTCGGGGAAGGGGGTATCCATGAAAGTCCAGTGTCCTGCCAGTACATTTGTCTTTTCCAGCCGGTCATTGGGATGATGGTAAGATCACACTCCATATGAAATTTTTGATTAAAGAATTGTGAAATTTCTCCAATCGTAAGTCCATGGCGCATGGGAACAGGGAACCGTCCTACAAAAGAAGCATATTCTTTTGAAAGGATGTTGCCTTCAATCTGTGTGCCGCCGATAGGGTTGGGACGGTCAAGGATGATTACCTGCTTTTTCAACCTGGCTGCGATTTCAAGACAAAAAGATATAGTATAAATAAATGTATAAACCCTTGTTCCGACATCCTGAATATCAACGAGCAAAACATCTATTTGATCAAACATTTCTTTTGTCGGGATTCTTGTATCATGGTACAGACTGTATACCGGGATGTCCAGTTCCGGTTCCATAATGTGATCGGATTCAATCATGTTATCCTGTTTTTCAGCAAAAAAACCATGTTGAGGAGAAAAAAGTACTTTCAGCTGGTCCGGAAAAAAATGATAAATCAGTCTTGATGCATGATTGAACCGACCATCAACCGACGCCGGATTGGACAGCAGCCCAAGGCGCTTCCCCCTTAGGTGGTCAGGCGGGTCGGCAATCAGATTCTCAAGTCCGAGGGTTACATGTTTTTTCATAAAATCCTTAAGTATATTATCTATTCTTAAGCCTTAAGTATCATAACCATTGACAAAATTTCAAATCCTAACTAAATATTATTCTTTTCATCATTAGGAGAATTCAGGTTATGAAATTTAAAATCAGCGATCAAATTGCTGCGATTAAACCCTATGAACCGGGCAAACCCATCAAAGAGGTTGAAAGAGAGTATCAACTTACCAATGCTATCAAGCTTGCCTCCAACGAAAACCCGATTGGCTTTTCTCCAAAGGTTTATGATGCAGTAACTCAAAACATGAAGAATATGAACCGGTATCCTGAATCCTCGGCTTATCTGTTATGCAACAGGCTTGCCAAAAAATTCCATGTTGCATCAGAGAATATTGTCACCGGGAATGGCTCTGATGATATTATTGCGCTTTTAGCCCATGGTTTTTTAAATCCCGGAGATGAGGCGTTAATGCCTTTGCCGTCATTTTTAATGTACGAGATCAGTGTTAAGACAGCAAAGGGTAAAGCTGTCAAGGTTCCGTTAACTGATTTTGCGACAAATCTTGAAGGAATTATTGAAAAAATATCTGCTAAAACCAAATTAATTTTTATCACCAACCCGTTTAATCCCACAGGCAGTACGATTACCTATGATGAATTTAATGAATTTTCACAAAAAATACCCGATGACATTATTATTGTTGTGGATGAGGCATATATAGAATTTGTAAGAAATGATTCGGTTTATAATTCTTTAAAAAACCCGTTGCAGGACCCACGGGTTGTAACACTCAGAACATTTTCCAAAGCTTATGGGCTGGCAGGTTTCAGAGTGGGGTATGGAATAATGGACTCGGAAATTGCCCAGATTTTAAACAGGATCAGGCAGCCGTTTAATGTAAACAGTCTTGCCCAGGCAGCGGCTGTTGCTGCCCTTGATGATGAAACGTTTTTAAATAAGAGTATCCAGACCACTCATAACGGACTTGATTTTCTGTCTGCTGAACTTACTGACCTGGGGATTAATTGTTTGCCGACCCAGTCCAATTTTCTGATGCTGGACATTGAAACAGATGCCACAAAGGTATTTCAAAAAATGTTGGAACAGGGTGTTATTGTAAGATCAATGAAATCTTATGGATTTGATACATTTCTACGGGTGAATACAGGCACACAAGAAGAAAATATCTTTTTTATCCGGGCCCTTAAAAAGGTTTTAAAAAGCAAGGATTAAAAATGAGATTAAAAATAATTACCATTGACGGCCCTGCAGGTGCAGGTAAAACGACTGTAAGCAAGTTGCTCTCAAAAAAACTGGGCTGTGTCTATGTTGACACCGGAGCTCTGTACAGGGGAGTCGCCTTTGAAATTCAAAGGCAGGATATTGACTGGAAAAATGATACGGCACTTGAAAAATTTTTAAAAGGTCTTGATCTTAATTTTGTAATGGAAAAAGATTCGTTTATATTAATGTCATCCGGCAGAAATATTACAGATTTTATCAGGACACCCGAAATTTCAATGCTGGCATCTTCTTCTTCTGCAAGGCCGCAGGTTCGGGCGGCACTGCTTGATATTCAAAGGAATATTGCCAAAACAAAAGATGCGATTTTTGAGGGCAGGGATATGGGCACAGTGGTTTTCCCGGATGCGGCAGTAAAGTTTTTTCTTTTTGCTGATTTAAATATTCGTGCAAAAAGACGATTTGATGAAATGCCGGATGAAACAAAGGATATCAATAGAGTTAAAAAAGAAATAGAAATAAGAGATCATAACGATTCTCAAAGAGAATCCGCACCACTTACGCCTGCAAAAGATGCCTTTAAAATTAATGCTTCTTTTTTGACCATTGAACAGGTGGTCGACAAAATGTTAAAGCTTATCGAAAAAGCTTGAAAAGCTTAATAATTCTATTGATTTTTCCATTACCATTTGATAAAAAGGCAAATTGTACTTCTCCATATATTATTCATATAGAGAAGTATAAAAATACGTTTAGGGGGAATAATATTAATGAACAACATTACTGAAGAAAATGAAAATCAAAAAATGAATACTGAAACTTTAGAGAAAGAAGAAGTC
>JAHOYS010000361.1 GCA_019038815.1 Desulfobacterales bacterium
CATCATGACAATGATCGCCTGGATGATCCTTCGTATGATAAATGCAAACATTGATTTTTACTTTTTTTTATTATTTATAAGGATCGCTCCCCCAAAAAAGTTTTCCGGGGGAGCGATATATGGTTGATTAGGAAATGGTATCAACAACTACTCAACGACCAGGTCTCCGAAGTAGGGGAAATTCTGCGCATTGAGGATCGGCTCAATCTTAAAGTTTTTCTTTGCACCATAGGAATGCAGCTGCCAGTGATAAGGAATAAATGCTGCATCATCGAAAAGGATCTGCTCGATTTCCTGGAGCATGCCTGCACGTTTATTAAGATCGGTTTCAGACTGAGCAGCCATTGTCAGCTCGTCAATTTTCGGATTGCAGTAGTTACCGCCGTTATACTGGCCATAACCAGTGTCTGCATCGGGACACATTGTTAAAAATTCGGAAAAGTTACCCGAATCTTCTGTATCAGAATGCCAGCCAATCATCATCATGTCTGCGGCTCTATTGTCAAATTCAGGCCAGTACTGAGCCTTGGGCATGGTCTTAAGGCTAACTTTAATGCCGATTTTACCCAGCATCTGGGCAGTGGCTTCGGCAATCTTTGCATCGTTTACATAACGGTTGTTAGGCGCCATCATGGTAATTTCAAAACCATTGGCAAATCCCGCTTCTTTCATGAGCGCTTTTGCTTTGGCAAGATCATATCTGGGCTGAAGGCTTTCTTTGTGACCGGCATAGCCCGGAGGGCTTTGCTGGGCAGCAGCCATTGCTTTTCCCTTCATGATCTTTGCCACAATACCTGCATTGTTAACAGCATAAGCAATGGCCTGGCGGACTCTGGCATCCTTAAAGGCTTCTACACGCTCCTGGTTCATCTGGAAGGTGATGATACGGCCACCATTAATCGTTACCAGTTTCACCTTATCATCGGATTCAATTCTTTTAAAATCCTGGGGCGGTACCGGGGAAATAAAATCTACACCACCGGATAAAAGGGCAGCTACACGTGTGGCATTTTCCTTGATCGGGGACAGGATGAACTTGCTGACATTACCTGGAGATTTGGTATCCCAGTAGTTTTTGTTTCTTTCCATTTCAAGAACTATATTGTGTTCTCTTTTGGTAACTACATAGGGACCGGTTCCGGAAGCATTATTCAAGGCAAAAGATTCGCCGACTTTCAAAATCAAGTCTTTGGGCTGGCCGTTTGCATCGTTTCCGGAATAGAACTCACTATCCATTGCGAAAAAATATGTGGCCATATTAAGAAGAAGAGCATAGGGTTTGGTTGTGACAACATCAATAGTATAATCATCAACAATACCCACGCCTACGAACGGCTCAAGCAGACCTTTAAAATCCACACTTTTTCTCATGCGGTCAAATGACCATTTCACATCTTTTGCAGTAAATTCATTGCCGCTGTGAAATTTAACACCTTTTCTAAGATGAAAACGCACCCGATATTCGTTGATTCTTTCCCATCTTTCAGCAAGACGAGGTTCAAATTTTGCGTCCTGGGTCCATCTTACCAAAGGATCAAATAACCAGTGAGATAGCTGAAGCATACCACCGGACAATTGAACCTGGGGGTCAAGTGAAACAGGGTCTGCATCCAGTCCGACTTTCAGCGTCTTTGCACCGGCACCAACTGAAAAAGACAATACCAGAAAAAGACTTAAACCAAATAAAACTAATTTTTTCATTTTTTCCTCCATTTAAAAAATTAAAATACCTACAAAATGTATATTCAAACACATTTTAATAATAAAGAAACTACAAGTTCTCAGATATAGTTTGCACCTATCAAAAAATAACAATCCGGTCAAGAAATTTACAGAAATTTACAGCAAATTTACAGCAACACTCGATATCAAAATTTTGCAGAATTTACCGATACCTTAAAAATCGGTATGCGCTGTTCTAAGTATAATCTCTTCCTGCAGAGCCGAGGTAAGACTCACAAAATAATCGGAATATCCCGCCACTCTGACAATCAGGTCCTGATAATTTTCCGGATTCTTCTGGGCATCCCTTAGCGTCTTTTCAGATACTACATTGAATTGTACATGATGACCATCCATTTTAAAATAGGATCGGATTAAATGTACCAGGGACTGAAGACCTTTTTCATCTTTAAAAATATCAGGTAGAAATTTTTGATTTAAAAGTGTTCCGCCTGTTTTTAAATGATCAATTTTGGCCGCGGATTTCAACACGGCTGTGGGGCCGCACCTGTCCGCCCCCTGGACAGGAGATATCCCTTCGGAAAGCGGTACGCCCTTTTTTCTTCCATCAGGCAGGGCACCGGTGATTTCACCAAAATAAACATGACAGGTGGTGGGCAAAAGATTAATCCTGTAAACCCCTCCTTTTGAATTGGGCCTGCCAGTCACTAACTCATGGAATGCATTAAATATTATTTTAAGTATATCATCGGCATCATCATTATCATTACCATATTTGGGGGCCTGGCCCAATTGGTGAAGCAGAATATCGTTTTCCTTGAAGTCTTTTCCCAGAGCATCCAGCAGCCTTGCCATGGAAACACGCCTGTTATCATATATATTGTATTTCAGTGAGGAAAAACAATCGGTAATAGTTCCCATGCCAACACCCTGGATATAGGAGGTGTTGTATCTTGCGCCGCCCTGGTTATAATCTTTTGCATTTTTTATACAATCCTGTGTGACAAGGGAAAGCAAGGGTACGGGCATATACTTTGCGTTAATCTGTTCAATAATATTGTTACCCTTGATTTTAATATCAACAAAATACTCTAATTGTTTTTTATAGGCATCAAGAAGATCGTCAAATGTTTCAAGGTTTTCCGGGTCTCCTGTTTTCAGACCGATCTGCTTTTTTGTTCTTGGATCAAGACCATTGTTAAGGGTGATTTCCAGAATTTTAGGAAGATTAAAATAGCCGGTCAAAATATAGCATTCCTTTCCAAAAACACCTGCTTCCACACAACCTGAAGCTCCGGCAATTCTCGCATCTTCCACAGATTTGCCATGAAAAAGCATTTCCTGAACAATGGCATCGGTATTAAACACTGAAGGCTGACCAAATCCGGTTGCAATAATTTTCAATGCCCGCTTGATAAACCTGTCCGGATTTTTTCGTGACACCTGGATCATGGAACTTGGCTGCAGGAGTCTCATTTCTTCAATCACATCAAGGACAAGATAGGTCAATTCATTAACGCCATCCTGATTATCCTTTGTAACTCCGCCAAGATTGATCAGACAAAAATCTACATAAGTATTACTTTCCATAGCAGTTACACCCACCTTTGGAGGGGCCGGATGGTTATGAAATTTTATCCAGAAACAGCACAGCAGTTCCTTTGCATCTTTGCGGGTGATTGTTCCGTTTTCTATATCTTTTTTATAAAAAGGATATAGATTCTGATCAAACCTGCCAGGGTTATAGGCATCCCAGGGATTTAATTCCGTTATGATCCCGACATGGAGAAACCAGTAATACTGCAATGCCTCGTGAAAAGTTTCAGGTTTATTGGCAGGTACTCTCCGGCAGACACTAGCCATGTTCTCAAGTTCTGCTTTGCGTTTGAAATCCTTTTCACCTCTTGCCCGGTGTTCCAGTTTGTCTGCATGACGGGTGGCAAAAACAATCAGGGCATCCGCAGCTATATCAAGGGATGTTAAAACCTCCTGTTTTTCAAGGCCATTTTTATCATTAAAAAAATTAATGTCTCCAAGACATTGCCCAATATTTTTTTTCAGATCATTGAATCCTTTTCGGTAAATCAACTCCCCTCCGGCAGTATGCCCCGGGGATCGCTGCTCTTGAAACTCGGTAAAAATCCCGGAATTAAAAGAATCAATCCACTGATCCTCCATGGCCTCAAATATCTTTTCCCTTATGGTTCTGCCCTTCCAAAACGGAATAATCTTTTCCTTATAAATTGCCTTTGTTTCCTCTGAAACTTTATAAGATACTTTGGCTCTATTATCTAAAATCTCAAGATCTTCCATAGAGTGCAGACAAATTTCCGGATATGTGGGAACAGCTTTAGGTTCAGGCCCGCGTTCTCCTACAATCAACTCATTGTCATCAATAAATATTTTTTTATTTTCAAGAATATATTTCAGACACAATGCCCTTTGAACCGGGATGGATTTATCCATGCCGACATAAGTCTTGTAAAAAGAGGTAACAAGTTCTGCCCTTTCATGGGAGACGGCCACCTGTTTTTGTATTGTTTTTTTCCGTAAGCTTTCTATTCTTGAATTCATTTTTCTATCCCCCGATGGCCACATTGAATCCATTGGACTCAAATTGTTTTTTTACTTTTGCCGTCTTTTCCCTATATGGCGGTTGTATATCTTTCATATAATTTTTCCTGCCCAATGATAAATATTTTCCTTCACCTGTCTTATGAAACGGCAGGATATGAATATCCCGGTAAATTGTATTTTCTTTTAAAAAAACAATAACCCTGCCAATGTTTTCAATGGTATCCGTCACCCGGGGAATAAGGGGAAACCGCAATCTGACAGCAGCCTTTTGTCTTGATAATTGTTTTAAATTCTCCAGTATAAGATCAACGCTTTTCCCGGTATATTTTTTGTGTACTTTTTCATCTATCAATTTAATATCGTAAAGAATCAAATCTGCTTTTTCAGCGGCCTTTAAAAGAATCCCGGCAGCACCATATCCTGAAGTATCTACACAGGTATGAATTTCTTTTTCACGGCACTGATCCAGAAGTCTGAATAATAATTGAGGTTGACTCAAAGGCTCTCCGCCGGAAATTGTAACCCCACCGCCTGAATCATCATAGAAAATAAGATCTTTTTCTATCTCTTCCATCAAAGCAAAAGAAACCTTATCCATCTCTTCTTTGTTAATTTTCAGGGATTCTGCCCGGCTTTCAGGGTTATGGCACCAGTGACAGGACAAAGGGCAGCCTTGAAAAAAAAGGGTGGTTCTTATTCCAGGACCATCATGGATGGAATATTTCTGGATTTTAAAAACATATGGATTTTCAGGCATTCAACAAACCTGCAGAATTGATATTTTGGGTGCACAGCGCAAACTTATCTATACTCTCGAGGTATCTGATCCAGTTCATTTTCTGAAAAAACCGTGATTCCACCCTGCATAAGAATAGTAGCGGTCACGCCAAAACCCGGGATAAGATTAGAGACAAAATGACCATCATAAATATAGTGCACGCCGCAGGAAGGACTTTTTTCCTTTAATATTGCAATCTCAATATCATATTTTTTTGCAAGACCGAGCACATATTCAGCCCCTCTGATAAATGGAAGCGTTACATCATTCCCCTCAATATCCTTTACCCTTGCCTTTCCTTCTAAAACGTCACGCCCATTTCCATTCTCAATTTGGGCCTGAGGCCTCGGGATTTTCAATCCACCTGAAACTTCAGGGCAGATCTTTACCAACATCCCTTTTTGCCTCCATTGACTCAACAAGACATCCTTTAAAGGCACTCGTTTACCATCATATCTGACCAGGTCCCCTGCAAGACAGGCACTTATTAATACTTTTTTCATATTATAAGTATATAAAATTATTCTGCCTTTGTAAAATAATCATTGACACATTAAAGAATTCATGTAATGAATGAGCATTCATTTTTGTGGGATCAAAATAATGGCAAGCAGCATTTAGACTTATGATATATAATATTTTTTATAACTTTCTATTTTTGTTGTCCAAAATAATTATTAATCGTGGCTGTAAAACTTATTTTGAAAGAAATATTATTTGTAATATTTTAATGAATATTAATTCATTACAGGCTAAATAAAAATTTATAACTAATAAAATTTTGCAATATAAAATAGCAGGAGGCATTTAAAATGACACAAGTAATTACCGATCGAAGGGATATTGAATTTGTAATCCATGAGCAGCTTGAAGCAGAAACTCTTTCCAAACTTCATGAAAATTTTGCTGATTTTAATAAAAAAACCATTGATCTTGTCATTTCTGAAGCAAAAAACTTTGCAGTCAAAGAATTGCTGCCAGCCAACAAGGAAGGGGACGAGCAGGGCTGCAAACTTGAGAACGGCAAGGTAACTACCCCGGATTCTTTTAAAAGACTCTATAAAATATTTAATGAAGGAGAGTGGCTTGCTATAACCGAAGATCCGGAATGGGGCGGTCAGGGAATGCCAAGGACAGTTGCCTCTGGCGTTGCTGAATATTTCAACGGTGCAAATTATCCTTTTATGATGTATCCGGGGTTGACCCAGGGGGCCGGCCACCTGTTGGAAAAATTCGGCACCCTGGAACAAAAAGAAACCTACCTTAAAAATATGTTTACCGGAAAATGGACCGGCACCATGCTCCTGACCGAACCCGGTGCAGGCTCTGATGTTGGCGCTTTGACAACCAAAGCCGTTAAAAATAATGACGGCACTTTTTCAATTACCGGTGAAAAAATATTTATTTCAGGCGGTGATCATGATCTGGCAGAAAACATTATTCATCCTGTTCTTGCAAGAATAGAAGGCGCACCCGAGGGCACAAAAGGCATTTCTCTTTTTCTCGTCCCTAAATATCTTGTAAACAAAGATGGGACACTGGGTGAGTTTAATGATGTGATCTGTACAGGGATAGAGCATAAAATGGGTATCCATGGAAACAGTACCTGTTCTCTTTCTCTTGGTTCCAAGGGTAATTGTATCGGGACCCTTCTGGGTGAAGAAAACAGAGGAATGAAAGCCATGTTCCTGATGATGAACGAAGCAAGATGTCTTGTAGGATTCCAGGGATTTGCGTGTGCTACGGCTGCTTATATGTATGCCCTTGATTATGCAAAAAACAGAATACAGGGCAAAGACCTGCTTGAATTCATGAACCCGGATGCCAAATCCGTCTCCATCATGCGGCACCCGGATGTCAGAAGGCAGTTGATGATGATGAAAGTAATGGTCGAAGGCATGCGATCCCTGCTTTATTTTGTTATGTATTCCTCCGACATGTCCCGCCACGCGCCCACCCAGGAAGAAAAAGACAAATACAATGGCTTTGTTGAAGTATTAACCCCGATTGCAAAAGGATATGTAACCGACCGGTCTTTTGAGGTTTGCAGCCAGGCCATGCAGGTTTACGGCGGATATGGTTTTATCGAAGAATATCCCGTGGCACAACTTCTCAGGGATTGCAGGATCACTCTGATTTATGAAGGCACAAACGGGATCCAGGCCATGGATCTTCTGGGAAGAAAGCTGGGCTTGGACAAAGGCAAACCCATCATGGATCTGTTTGGTGAAATGCAGAAAACCATTGCTGATGCCAAAGCCTTACCGGAACTTGAAAAACTGGCTGTCAAAGTAGAAGAAGCCACAAACAAACTTGCAGAAGTCGCCATCCACATGGGGCAGACCGCCATGTCTGAAAAAGTATTGAATGCATTTGCCAATGCCCACCCCTTCCAGGATGCGACAGGTGATGTCACCATGGCATGGATGCTGCTCTGGAGAGCCTCTATTGCTGCCCGAAAACTTGATAAAGCCAAGAAGAAAGACAAACCTTTTTATGAAGGAATAATCAAATCTCTGCAGTTTTACGTGGAGACTCAGCTTCCTGTAACACTTGGCAGATTCAAGGCACTGATGAATACCAGCAGCGCTGCATTAGATATTGATGATAACATGTTTCCAAAATAGACAAATATGAAAAATTTTAAGGCCAGTGGACTGCCCCTGTTGATCGGAAGCCTTCCCATGGACAGCCATGAAGAAGCAACAAAACTTGTTCTTGATTACACACCTGATATTCCGCTCTGGGTACAGCTGCCTCTTTATAAAGAAGAAGGTATGATCAGCCAGTTTCTTCCCGGGCTTCCAGGATTTACCGATGAGGCCGGCAAAAGTGTTATTGATATGTCAAAGCCTGAATTTGATGAAGAGTTCATTGCTTATTTTGAAGAATATTTATCTGTATCCCAACCCGGAGCAGATCTTGGCACCTCAAGGTTTGCCCTGTCAGGCACACGGGCAAAAGGATTTTTCGAATTTTTAAAACAAATTGATGAAAGCAATACCCCTTTTATCGCCCTGAAAGGCCAGGTGACAGGCCCCATCACCTTTGGCACTGCAGTAAAAGATGAACATGATAAAAATATTTTTTATCATGACCAGCTAAAAGATGCCGCCATAAAAAAGCTGGCCCTGAATGCCAGATGGCAGGCCAGCGAATTTTCAAAAAGAGGTGCTGTTCCCATTATTTTTATTGATGAGCCTGCACTGGCCGGATTTGGAACCTCAGCCTATATCACCATAACCAAAGAAGACGTCATCCAGAGCATTGAAGAAATTGTCCGGGAAATACATGCAGAAAACGGCCTTGCCGGTGTCCATGTCTGTGCCAACACAGAATGGGATATGCTTTTAGGCTCAAAGATTGATATTATCAGCTTTGATGCCTATTCCTTTTTTGATAGATTTATCCTTTATCCTGAAATGATTAAAGCTTACTTAGGCCAGGGGAAACTTCTTGCCTGGGGAATTGTCCCAACCCACAAAGCAGAAGTAATTGAGGTACAAACCACCCAGGGTCTTGTTCAACTGCTCCATGACCAGATGGATGAATTGTCGGAGAAAATCCAGATTGATAAAGAGACTATCATATCGCAATCCTTTATTACACCCAGCTGCGGTACCGGCTCTCTTGATCTTGAGTCTGCTAAAAAAGTATTAAAACTAACCAAAGAAGTGTCAGCAGCATTCAGACGAGACTAATGCTATTAAAAATACTATTGATTCTCTTTCAGGGCTTCAGTTGAAAAATCCTTGGAACGTCTTTTACGATCTTCAAAATAAACAGGGTAGCATTTCATCATTTCAGCAAGAGCTTTATCCCATGGCAGATCTGCAAATGTTCCATGATCTTTAACGTATTCCATATGTTTGTTCCCTGATTTATCAAAAGGATGGAATATGGAATCCTTTATTCCGTCAAACTCCAGTGGCTTTACGTTAAAATTATTACAAAGCGTAAGGTTGAACGCAGGCGTTGCCTTAACCCATTTGTTATTTAAAAACAATTCTGTGTATCCATGATAAACAAAAATATCTGTTCCCATCAATTCCTCTAACCGTTTGGTGTTCAGATGATTTTTAACATCAGCAAATCCAAGTCTTGCAGGAATTTGCTGGCTCCTGGCGCAGGCGGCCAGCAGCACCGCTTTAGCCACGCAATATCCATATCCTTTATTCAGAACTGAACTTGCCTTCATGGATTCTCTTAAAGGCTCTATGCTGTACGGGTTATATCTGATGCTGTCTCTGACGGCATAATATAAACGGACCGCTTTTTCAGTCTTACCGGCACCGTATTCACTATTCTGCCTGGCAAACTCAAACACTTTCGGATGATCACTGTCAATATAATATGTGGGGTTAAGATATTCTTCCATGGTTCAATCCTGATTTTATTATAAATTATAAGCAATTGTTTTTTGTATAGCACTTATATAAAAAAAGAAATCTTTTTTTATTGTCTCTCGCAGCAAAAATGTCCCATACTTTGAGACACAACCATATCAATTGTGCTCTACAGCACTGCCTTTTCTTCAGGATGCCGCATTCCAGTATCTGGCACACTTTATGCTTTTTAATTTTTTAAGTAAGTTATTAAAATTTAAATAAAAAAGAAGGTGCCCCGTGGCAAAACCCTATGGAAGAAAAACAAAACAAAAGGTGGGGAAAATTCTACTGGAACCCCATCAGGATACTGCCATGGAAATGTTAAGGCAGATTCCTGATAAACAGCTGGTTGCCCATCTTTTTTCCCATTTTTATCATAAAGATGAACTGGTAAAATTTCGAAGTATTGCAGCAATGGGACTTCTTGGATCACGAATGGGACAAAAGAACATGGAAAAAGCCAGGGTTGTCCTGCGGCGGATCATGTGGAATCTGAATGACGAATCCGGTGGAATTGGATGGGGGTCCCCTGAAGCCATGGGAGAAATCCTTTTCCAGAGCCCGGAACTCGCCCTGGAATTCAAATCCATTCTTTTTTCATACCTTGATCCAAATGGAAATTATATTGAACATGAAATGCTTCAAAGAGGCGTTCTATGGGGGATTGGGACATACTTTGAATCAAACCCCGGGGATCTGAATGAAAAAACAAAAGGTCTTTTATTTGGATATTTACATTCTTTAGATCCTGTTAAAAGAGGATATGCCGTAAGAGCCCTGATTAATGCCAAATGTTTTAATTGCAGCCTTGTACCGGAAAATATTATAACAGACACTCATAAAATTGATATCTTTACCGGGTGGAATTTTATTACAACACGCATTTCAAACATAGCCCTGTCCTGTGAAAGCCATAAAATATTTGCATAAATTATTGTGTGGCATGCTTATTGAATTAAACCTTAAAAACGAAGTTAGCCGGATATGTGTGAAACAAATAATGATGATGGACTTATGCTTGAAAAAAAATGTGACATAAATATTGCTCAAACCATTGACCTTGCGCATAAAATGATCAAACTTGCGCAAACAGGTTATGAGCAGCGGGAAGATCCGGGATGCGGCATCCTTTATGGAATTCTTCTGGATTCCGGATACCGGCTTCTTGATCTTGCACAAAAAGAAAAGCATGCACATGTCCAAAAAGGCTGGTGGGACAATTCAATAAAAAAGGAGACGATTTAATGAAGACTTATGTTTGTTCAGTATGCGGTTATTCCCAGCAGGGTGACGATGCCCCTGAAAAATGCCCCCAATGCGGTGCGGCAAAAGCAAAATTTTCTGTACAGGAAGGAGAACTGGTCTGGGCCGATGCCCATGTAATTGGCGTGGCAAAAGATGTTGATGCCGAAATCCTTCAGGGATTAAGGAACAACTTTATGGGTGAGTGTACGGAAGTTGGCATGTACCTTGCCATGAGCCGCCAGGCAGATCGTGAGGGTTACCCTGAAGTTGCAGAAGCTTATAAAAGAATCGCATTTGAAGAAGCTGATCATGCATCAAAATTTGCAGAACTCTTAGGTGAAGTACTTGAAGCCGACACAAAGGCAAATCTTACTGCCAGAGTACTTGCTGAGAATGGTGCCTGTGCCGGGAAAAAAGAAATTGCTGTAAAAGCAAAAGAGCTGGGTTATGATGCCATCCATGATACCGTACATGAAATGTGCAAGGATGAGGCACGTCACGGACTGGCATTTCAAGGACTGTTAAACCGGTTTTTTAAATAAATAGATTTTTATAAAGCATGGAAATCCTGTTGTCTATGAAAACACCTGTTGTCGAGTTGAGCAGCTGTATTTTGTGTGAAATCTGTGTTGAACTGGCTCCCCATGCTTTTGCCATCAATGATGCAGGCTTTGTTGAAGTACTTTACCTTGACAACTACTCAGATGAAGATATCC
>JAHOYS010000358.1 GCA_019038815.1 Desulfobacterales bacterium
CATTTTCCAATCCCAATAGGTCTCCATATGACATTCTTTTAAAAAATTCATCACAGCTTTATTCTCATGAAACTTATAAAAATTCATGAGTAACGTATTGTATTCCAATAGTCTTGCTGCCGGGACTGAGCACGGCAAAATACCATTACTCATGAACAATCCATTCATCATAAGATTACCGGTTCTTTTATTACCGTCCCAATAAAATTGATTCCAGGCAAAATCCAATGCCAGATTATAACCCCTCTCGTATAATGGAACCTTTTTTTTGCCGGCATCTTTTATAGCCTGGTCGAATAATGCCGGCAGCTCGTGAGGCTCAGGTGGATGATGTGTAAAATCACCACTGGTTACAGAAACAGCCCCATCCCTGATTATACCTGGGGTTAAAGCTTCGTCTTTTGCAACAATATACTCCAATTCACAGGCAATTTTTTTAGATAATTGAAATTTTCCCTGCTCAACAAGCTCAATAAGTCTCTGCCATGCGAGCTGCTGTTGCTTGAGTTTCTCCTGGTCTGAAATTTTATGACCGCCAATGGTAATACCCTGAAGGAATGTCTGGACCTCTGGAAAAGTAAAGGGCATGCCTTCCAGGGATTGAAAATCATAAACAAGCCGGGTAAACATCTTTTTAGCAACAAAAATGGCCTTTTTTATATTCTCTTCCATATTTTCCCCATCCTTTTAAGCTGCCTTGAATCATCTTGTGTTACTGAACAGACTTTTATATAACCCATATCAGACATAAAAACTTTTCTAAATAGATTTGTCGAAAAAATCTTACATGGAAAAAGGAGAAACCATGCCTGAAATAAAAACCGATAATGTTCAAATTGCTCTTGTAACAGGAGCCAGCAGAGGAATTGGAAAAGCAATAGCCAGGGCTCTTGCCGGAACCGGCCGGTTTGTATACCTGAATTTCAATTCAAACCTGGAAAAAGCAGATGCAGTTCTGGAAGACATTATCAGCAGCGGAGGGAATGGTGCTCTGCTTCAATTTGATGTCAGCAATCGGGAAGAATCTGAAAAAGCCATTAAAAAAATTATTAAGGAACAGGGGAAAATAGATATCCTGGTAAACAATGCCGGTATCAGAGATGATATGCTCATGGTCTGGATGAAAAAAGAAAATTGGCAAAGTGTTCTGGATACGAACCTGACAGGTTTTTTTAATGTCACACGACTTACCGTCAAAAATATGTTGTCAAAACGTTTTGGAAGAATTATCAACATATCTTCAACATCAGGCCAGACAGGTCAGGCAGGCCAGGTTAATTACTCTGCATCAAAGGCGGGTCTTATAGGAGCCACCAAAGCCCTGGCCCGGGAGATTGCAAAAAGGAACATTACTGTAAATGCAGTAGCACCGGGATTTATAGAAACTGAAATGATTGACGGGCTGCCGGTAAAGGAAATAGCGAAAACAATACCGGCCGGCAGGCTTGGCAAACCTTCTGAAGTTGCAGCAGCTGTTCTTTTTTTATGTTCAAAAGACGCGGGATATATTACAGGCCAGGTTATTGGTATTAATGGAGGAGTTCTGTAAAATATATCGTGAGAGGTAAAACAAATGGACTTGATCTTCATCAGTGCTTTTTCTAATTACAGGTCGCCATGAAAAAAAATAGATTAAAATCAGTTGCCATAACCGGAATCGGCATTGTTTCATGCCTGGGCAATGATGTGAAATCCATTGTATCTGCCATGAAAAACGGACGCTCCGGTATTGTTTATGATGAACAAAGAAAAAATCTGGGATTTAAATCTCCTTTGACATCTAAAATAAACGGGTTCGCTCCAAAAAATTTGGGACTTACCAGGAAAGCCCTGAGGACCATGTGTGAGCCGGCACTTTTTTCTTTTGCCGCAGCAAAAGACGCAGTGAAAGATTCCGGGCTTTCGCAAGAGTTTATACAAAGCGACAGATGCGGAATTATATTTGGTAATGACAGCACCATTAAAGCGGGTGTTGAATCCATTGAAATTGCCAAAAAACATAAGGAAACCCATTATATTGGTTCCGGCTATATCTTCAGAGCAATGAACTCAACCGTCACAATGAACCTTGCCGCCCACTTTAAAACCCGCGGCGCAAACTGGACTATCAGTGCAGCATGTGCAAGCGGAGCTCATGTCATTGGCCAGGCATTAATGATGATCCAAAATGGTTATCAGGATATCATCATTGCAGGCGGGGCACAGGAAACAAACTGGATGTCAATGGCCAGCTTTGATTCCCTGAATGCTTTTTCATCCAGAACTGATGAACCCGAAAAAGCCTCAAGGCCTTTTGATAAAGATCGAAACGGACTTGTTCCGGGAGGGGGTGCCGCCTCCATTGTGATCGAGGATCTTGACCATGCCATTGCCCGGGGTGCCGATATTTACTGCATAATAGAAGGCTACGGGTTTTCATCCGGTATCGGCAAAAATCTTTCAGAGCCTAATCCAAAAGGGTCTGGAAAAGCAATGAAAAACGCCTTGAAAGATGCGGGTATTGCACCTGAAAAGATAGACTATATCAACGCTCATGCAACATCAACCCTTACAGGAGATCTTGCTGAAGCCATTGCCATCAATAAAGTATTTGGCCCGGCTACACCTGTTTCATCTACAAAATCCATGACCGGGCATGAATGCTGGATGTCAGGAACCAGTGAAGTTATTTATACGATTCTTATGGCGCAAAACAAATTCATAGCCCCGAATATCAATTTTTCAAGCCTTAGTGATGACTGCCCCCAGATTAACGTGATTCATACTGCAAAAAAAACTCAGATAGGCTATGCTGTTTCAAATTCATTCGGTTTTGGAGGCACCAACGCTGCTGTTGTTTTAAATTTTAATTGAGATTTAATGGCTTAAAGATGACCCTGTATACTTTATGTGAAAACAAGTTAAGCAATAAGACTATAAAAATTACCTTTACTGTATTAATGAACTTTATCGCCTTTCCTTTGATAATCCTGTGGACTGCTGTCGGAATGATTCTTTTCCCTTTTGCATTTATTTTTATGAAAATAATTTTAGGATATTCCACATCATTTATTACCCGCAAGTGCATTTGGATCTACGGCAGGGTCTGGCAGTTTCTGCTCAGTCCCTTTGTCATTTTTACCCCCCTGAAAATTCATGGGCAGCCGTTTAAAAACCCAGGTATTATTGTGGTAAATCACAGATCATTTTTTGATACCTATTGTATGAATATGATGCCAATCAGTGACGTATGCTTTGCAGTGAGAGCCTGGCCGTTTAAAATACCATTTTTTAATATTTTCATGAAACTGGCCGACTATCTGAATATTGAAAACTTTTCCTGGAACAAAACTATTAAGATTTCACAAAAAAATATCAAAAACAGCAGCTTTATCCTGTTTTTTCCGGAAGGACACAGGAACAGAAACAAAGACATGACACACTTTTATTCCGGAGCGTTTAAACTGGCCATTAAACATAATATACCCGTGATACCCATTTGTCTTACCGGGACAGAAATCCTGCTTCCGCCACACCGATACTGTCTGATGCCGACAAAAATAAAAATGGAAGTCCTGGATCCGGTTTTCCCGGATCAATTTTCCGGTGATATGAAACATGTAGCGCTCAAAAAGCATGTTAAAACTATAATGGAAAATTCCATAAAAAAAATGGATGAAAACAACAGACAAGTCTCATGAAAAAACCATATTTCAAAAAAAATCCCACTGATCCAATGCCGTTAAAAGGGATCGTTAAAAGACAGATTCGATTTGAAGAAGTTGATATGCTCAGGATTGCATGGCACGGACATTATACCAGTTTTTTTGAAGATGCCAGGATACAGCTTGGGAACCAATATAAAATAGGATATATGGATCTGTACTCCCACGGAATTCTGGCACCGATAAAAACGATGCACGTCGACTTCATCAATCCGTTAAGGTTCATGGAAGAGATTACAATAGAAGGGATTCTTCATTACTCGGAAGCATCCAGAATCAATACTGAGTATATTATCCGGGACAAGGAAGGAAAGGTTGCAGCAACCGGATATGTCGTCCAGATGATGCTCAATACAGATTATGAACTTCTCCTGATCCAGCCTGACTACTATAAAGAGTTTTGTAACAAATGGAAGGCCGGCAAGTTTTTATGAACCCTGTCTATATTACCAAGGCGTGTGCCGTCACTGCCATGGGGCCTGATCTTGAATCACTTTATAACGGTCTTATGGATCAAAAATCAGGCATCAGTAAAATCACAAGATTCAACACCCAATGCTATACAAGTCCTTATGCCGGAGTGATTACCGGCCTGGATCATGCAAAAAAATCATCCTTAATTTTTCAATTATCAGCTATGCTGACAGAGCAGCTTGGAACGATTGGAAGTGATACTTTTCTTATAAGTGCTTCTACTAAAGCCGGCATTGATCTGCTTGAAGAAAATATTACAAAATCAAAAATGATTCCTAAAGACCTTTTTTTATCCAGCCTGACCGAATATATTGCCTTGAAAATGGGATTAAACAACAAAGGAATAAATATTAATTCAGCCTGTGCTTCTTCAACAATAGCAGTTGCAAAAGGTGCTTCTTTAATAAATATGGGAGCTGTTGATTCTGTTTTGATCTGCTGCATGGATATTGTTTCAGAATTTGTTTTTTCAGGATTTTCAGCACTTGGGGCCATGTCTGATGAACCTGCCAGACCTTTTGACAAAAATAGAAACGGGCTGAGCCTTGGGGAAGGGGCTGCTGCAATTTTGCTTATGAACGAAAAAAAAATAAAGGCCTGCGGAAACTCTCCTCTCTGCCGAATAACCGGCTGGGGAATTGCCAGTGATGCAACCCACTTGACGGCTCCGGCAAAAAATGGTGACGGGTTGAAACTGGCCATCAAAAAGGCGTGCAAAAAAGCTAAAATTTCCACAGATGATATCCATGCCGTCAATACCCATGGAACCGGTACGAAATATAATGATTCAATGGAGATAGCTGTTATTCACGCCATGTTTAACCCGAATCAGGTGATCGCAAATTCCATAAAGGGTGCAATCGGTCATACCCTTGGAGCTGCCGGCGGTATTGAAGTTGCGCTTTGTGTAAAGATGCTCCAGAAAAAGATGATGCCCGGAACTATTGGATTTCTTGATCCTGAAAAAAGCACTCAAAAAATAATAAGCCCGGATGCCCGGCCCTTAACGGGTGATTGTATTTTAACCACAAATTCAGGTTTTGGCGGTACCAATGCTGCCATTATTTTCAAAAAAATATGAGTGAGTTAAAAATGGAGGCATTTATAACCGGAATAGGCTGGGTATCAAAAGACTCCATGGGATATCCGGATCACATTCAACAGTTTGACAAAAAGACAACATTACCCGGAATTAAAAGAAAAGATATACTCAATCATCCTCATAAATCTTTTGGCCGCATGGATGCTTTTTCAAAACTTGGATTTGCAGCCATTGCTTTTGCCATGAATGATGCCGGTATAAAAGAAGAGAGAGACAAAAAAAATATCAGTATAATTGCTTCCACGGTTACAGGATGTCTTGAAACAGATATGAATTTCCAGGAAACAATTTTAAAAAAAGTACCAAGCCCTGCTATATTCGCCTATACGCTTGACTCCAGTTTCTTAGGAGAAGCCTCTATATATTTCGGCCTGACAGGAGAAAGCTTTGTCATCAATGAAGAAAAAACAAACGGGCTGACAGGACTCCTTATGGCGCTTGAAATTATTGATTCCGGTGTGTCGGATATAGTTCTATGCGGCATGTGCAATTCCGACATTAAAATACTCAATGCGTATTCCCATATCATTAAACCCGGTTCCCTTTTTTTTGTCATTGAAAAAAATTCTTTACATTCTTATGGAACTATTAAAGCGACCTCACCTGCAAACTTTTACTATCAACAAGACATTAAAATAACCGGCCTGTATGATCTTGCCCAAAAATGCTGTAACCGGTATGAGCATTACGAGGACTGACAATATGAAAATGCAATTAATATATCCCACCTGGCCAAAGCTGAAAAAACAAACCGAGTTCCATCTGCCTCCCCATGGCCCGGTTGTTTTTGCAGCCGCACTTCCGGAATATGTTGAAATCGATTTTATTGATGAAAACGTCCAGGAGCTTGACTATGACCCTGCCATTGATATGGTTGGGCTTTCAGTCATGCTGACATGCCAGCTTCCCCGGGCATTTGAAATTGCCGACCAATATAGGAAAATGGGAATTCCAGTCCTGTTTGGCGGTATTGCCGTCATGCTTCATTCAGAAGAGGTTAAAAATCATGCGGATTCGGTATTCCTTGGGGAAGCTGAGGGACGTATGGCGCAAGTTTTCAAAGACTTCAAGCAGAAAAAAATGAAAAAAGTCTATGACTACATGAAAATTTTCCCTGATATCAATCTGGTTAACACTGCAAAAAGAGATATTTTAAAAAGAGATTTGTATAATTACAGAGGAATACAGATGCTCGATCTTGTCCACGCTTCCCGCGGGTGCAAATTCAATTGTTTCCCCTGCTGTAATGGATTTTTAGGTGGACGACTATTCAGACCCAGACCCGTTAAAACCGTTATCAAAGAGATGGAATCCATACCCAACAACCGGCTTTTTATTGTGGATAATTCTCTTGCCCACGATAAGGCATGGCTCATTGAGCTGTTCACCGCCATGAAACCCTTAAAGAAAAAATGGGTTTCCCATCCCTTAATGGATGATGATAAGGTCCTCAAGCTTGCTGCCGAAGCCGGGTGCTGGTATGTCTACCAGGCAGTATTTGATACTTCTGATGTTATCAGAAACAGGATAAAAAGGCTTCAGGATCATGGCATCGGCGTGGAGGGCACCGTTCTTTTAGGGACGGATGATCATGACGAATATTATATCAAAACCCTTGTTGATTTCCTGATGCAGATCAAACTGGATCTGGCCGAATTTACAATTCTGACACCTTTTCCAAAATCTCCTATTCGACAAAAATATAAAGATGAAAATCGTATCTTAAGTAACAACTGGATTGATTACACTTGCGACAAGGTGGTTTTCCAGCCCAAAAACATATCTTGTGAAAACTTAGAAGAATTATATAACTATGCATGGGATACTTTTTATTCCAACGGCGGATATCAGACAAAAATGGGAGAATTATTTTTCAAGGTCATGAAAAAGGAGATCCTTGACGGAACATACAGAAAATACAACCCAAGAAGAAAAAAATCTTTCAAAAAGGTTAATACTCCATGAGCAGAATATTATTGATTTCGTCAAACACAACCACAGAGCCGATGCCGGTTTATCCTCTGGGAATGGCTCTTATTGCCTCTTCCTTAAAACAGGGTGGGCATGCAGTTGAACAACTTGATCTGCTTTTAAACTTTAAAAACATACCATCGTCTGTGACCTGTTCCATTGCACAATTTGATCCTGATTTTATCGGGATCTCCATTCGAAATATCGATACAGAGGATTCACTTGCTCCGGAAAACACCTGGTATCTTGCTGATATTAAACATCTGGTTGAACACATTAGGAAAATTTGTCAAAAACCGATAATTCTGGGTGGGCCTGCTTTTTCAATTATGCCTGAACAAATACTGGAGTACCTGAATGCAGATTTCGGGATTGTAGGAGAAGGTGAAATTTCATTGAACAAGCTGATTTATGACATCTCAAACAAGATTAAAACAAAAAAAATTCTATATCCCGCCCAGACACCCATAGATCAAAAAGAATTTTTCTCTCCTTTTTATGAAAAAAAACTGGTGGATTATTACTTTGATCAAAGCGGCATGTTAAATTACCAGACCAAAAGAGGATGTCCACATGGATGTAATTATTGTTCATACCCTTTGATCGAGGGAAAAAAATTCAGGCACCAGACTCCTGAATTTGTTGTGGACAATCTGATTCGGTTAAAAGAAAAATTCCATGTTGACACATTGTTTTTTACAGATTCGGTTTTTAATGACCGCCAGGACCGTTATCTCAAAATCGCTGAACAAATGATCAAAAGAAAATGCAATATCAGATGGGCAGCCTATTTCAGGCCTGAAAATATAAAACAAGATGAACTTAAACTATTAAAAGATTCTGGCCTTTACGCAATGGAAGTAGGTTCCGACGCTGCTTGTGATGTGTCTTTAAAGGGTATCAACAAATCGTTTGCTTTTGAAGATATATTTACCTTTAATGAAAGTTGCATTAAAGCAAAAATCTTCTGTGCCCACTTTTTCATGTTCGGCGGGCCTAAAGAGACAAAGATGACTGTTATAGAAGGATTAAAAAATATAGAACGGCTGAAAAAATGTGCTGTTTTTGTATTTTCAGGCATCCGTATCTTGCCCAGAACAGGACTGCATAAAATTGCCGTTGAAGAAGGGATCATCTCCAGTAACAATGACCTTTTAAAACCCTGCTATTATATTTCTCCTCTTGTTGATAAGAACTGGATGGATATAAAGATCAAAGAGGCCTTCCATAAGAAAAAAGACCGGGTTTTCCCAATGGAAGAGGGACTCATGAGAATGAGAGCACTAAAAATATTCGGTTTCAAGGGGTTATTATGGGATCGACTTATAAATCATAAAAAAAATACATAGTTTAAAATATGATTCAAAAAAAAATCCTGTTGATCCATCCTTTGGGATACAATCTGGCAAATGCCGGAACAGATATATCCAGAAAAGCCAACATCATGCCGCCCCTTGGGCTCGCCGGCATTGCAGCCTACCTTGACCGGCTTCAAATCAAATCCCATATTATTGACTGTTATGCTGAACCGAAATCAGATGCTTTGATTATAAAATATATGGAAAATGAAAAACCTGACTTTATCGGCTTTTCATGCACGACATCCAGTTTTCTTGACGGCATAAGGATTGCAGAATATGTAAAAAAAATTGTCCCTGAAACCCGAATTGTTTTCGGAGGCGTGCATGTTTCTTCTTTAAAAGAAAAAATCCTGCAATCATACCATGTCATTGATTATGTCGTGGTTGGAGAAGGTGAACACACTCTACACCAGCTATTAAGGACGAATGAAACAGACCTTGAAAAAATAAAAAATATTGTTTTCAGAAAAAAAAATGGTGGAATAGTATTCACAGGTTACCGGAAAAAACTGATTGATTTAGATACCCTGCCCTTTCCTGCTTACGAAAAACTGCCGGGTTACCCCTCAAGTTATAAACTTCCTATATTTAATTATCCTAAAGTTCCCAGTGCAAGTTGTATTTCCAGCAGAGGGTGTCCCTATTCCTGCAGTTATTGTGACAGGTCAGTTTTCCAGAAAAGCTTCAGATATAATTCAGCCCAATACCTGTACAACCACTTGAAATATTTGAAAGATAATTTCAATATCAGGCACATCAATTTTTATGATGATCAGTTTACTTTTAATCGTCCCAGAGTTGAAGCGTTTGCCAGACTTATGATTGAAAACCCGCTGAAAATGACCTTTAACTGTGCCGCAAGAGCGGAACACCTTGATTTCGAGCTGCTCAAACTCATGAAAGCCGCCGGTTGCTGGATGATCAGCCTGGGGATTGAAACCGGTGATGAAAAGCTTTTGGCGCAGCATAGACAGAACCCTGATCTCAAAATGATGAGAGACAAAATCCATTTGATCAAAAAGACGGGAATCCGTGTTAAGGGGCTCTTAATGATGGGTCTTCCAGGTGAATCTGAAGAAAGCATAAAAAAAAGTAAGGCCTATGTTTTTGCACTTCCCATTGATGATTTCAATCTGGCAAAATTCACTCCTTTTCCGGGTTCACCCATATACAGGAAAATCAAGGAGCAAGGGGAAAGAATAGGGACCTTTAATGAGGACTGGGAAAAAATGGACTGCATGCAGTTCCTCTTTGTCCCCAAAGGCCTCACAAAAGAAAGAATGGAAGTCCTTTTTATTGATTTTTATAAATCCCACTTCAAACGGGCAAAAGTTCTGATCGGGTATGTGTCAATGATCTGGCAATCGCCGGACAGCTGGATAAGATTTATTAAAGACATTACCGGATTTTTAAAATTTGCATTCACAAATAAAAGGATGTGAAAAACCTGTAACAAAACAGGGGCAGGGTCCTGATTTCAACTATCCGCCATTGTATCGTCCGGTCTTTCTCAGGGTTAAATAGACATTCCCGATAAAAATAAGAAACGCCCCTGTCCATCCGGAAGCCGAAAGAATCGGGTCCATTGCGATGACAGGACCTAACACGGCTGCCAGCAGAATCCGGGTAGAAGAAATAATACCCCCTTCAATAGCAGTCACATATTTAAAACCAAGGGTAATAAGGTATTGCCCCACAATGGCAGAGAGTGAACAGAAAAAAAGGTATTTCAATTCTGAATACTGGGGAAGATGCATCTTATTAAAAAAGAAGATGAAAATTATCACAGATCCAAGGCCAAACAGAAAAAACAGGATGGTTTCCGTATCATGCACCTGTCTTGAAAGGTTAAGGTACATAATGGCAATTGCAGCGCTGATCCCTGATGCAAGAGCCCATAAAGAATTCAGATTAAAGCTCATTTCTTCCGGGGCCAGAATCAGCCAGACTCCGGCAAATGCAAAAACAACTATAACGGTTGCAATGGCATCCCGCTGTTCCTTTAAAAAGGTCCATGAAAAGATTGCGATAAACAAGGGATAGGTCATATTTAAAATATTAGCCTGGGCCACGGATGTCAAATCAACACCTTTAAAGAAACAATACACCGCAACACAATTGGCAACAGTCCTGCCAATCAGATAACGTTTCTTTTTAATTCTGATTTTCTTCTTTTTAATGCCCATCAGGATCAAGATACTGAAAAATCCCAATAAAAACCTTGCAAATACAAACAAAGCAGGGTCTATCTGTAACCCATTGATCTGCGCCCATTTTATTATAACTGTGGCCAGGTAAAAAAAGAAGGCAGAACCAAAAATACAGATACACCCAAGCAATACCTTTAAATCAAATTGAAACTTTTCCTGCAATGTTTAAATATCCTTATTGTAGTTGGACAAGAAAGGATTTTTTATAAACCATTCGGAATAATTTAACAAGTCACTCTGGTTTCCAACTTGGATATTTGCCATAAGGGATTTTACATCAACCCGTTCAGGCCGGCTTGCCTTCCCGTCGCTGGATGGAACGTC
>JAHOYS010000328.1 GCA_019038815.1 Desulfobacterales bacterium
ACTCCCCCGATTTTACCTTGGAGCAGTGTAAAAAAAATTAGGCGGTGGATTTGGGTTGTACTGTTTAATTGTTTATAAATTTGATATATTATTTTTCTTGTGATGTAAATTTTTAATTTAAATAAGGATACAGCTAATCCGTGAAGGTTGGAATTATAGGCCTGCCCCAGACAGGCAAAAAAACATTGTTTCAGATTTTAACAGGAAATGAGATCAAAGAACCGTCCAAGGCCTTTAAACCTGTGCCCGGCAGTGCAGACATTCTTGATTCAAGATTTAATAAACTTGTTGAAATATATGAACCCCAAAAAAATGTAAGGGCAAGAATTGATCTTGTTTTACTTCCAAAAATGGAAGCTGAAACCATCTCAAAGGGAGAAATTTTCAGGGATATTGCAGACATGGATGCCATCTGTCATGTGGTTCGTGCTTTTGAAGATGATGCCATTTACCATGCCGAAGGGTCTGTGGATGCCATAAGGGATTTTGAGATGGTCAATTCTGAGTTGATCATGCACGATCAGATATTTGTTGAAAAACGTATTGAACGACTTGAAGCCATGGTTAAAAAGATAAAGGATGAAGACCAGCAAAAAGAACTTGTGCTGATGAACAAGTTAAAAGATACTCTTGAAGCGGAAAAACCACTAAGGCTGGTTGAATTGATGGATGATGAAGAAAAAATGATCAGAAGTTATCCCTTTATTACAAGGAAAAAACTGGTCATTGCCGTCAATGTGTCTGAAGATGATCTTGGAAATGAGGCTCTTTTATCAACATTTAAACAAAGCTGTGAAGCCCAGGACATGGAAGTCATGCTGGTATCTGCAAAGGTTGAGGCAGAAATTGCTCTACTGGATACCCAGGAAGAAAAAGATGAATTTTTAGAAGATCTTGGCATAACGCAGACAGCTCTTGAGAGTCTGACAAGGCTTTGTTTGAAATCTTTGAATCTGATTTCCTTTTTTACGGTTGGAAAAGATGAAGTCCGGCAGTGGCTGGTCAGGAAGGGTGCAAAAGCCCCCAGAGCTGCAGGCGTGATTCATTCTGATCTTGAACGAGGCTTTATCCGTGCTGAAGTATTCAAATATGATGAATTCATGGAATCAGGCAGTGAAGCAGAGCTTAAAAAGGCCGGTAAAATTTATGTGGAAGGCAAGGACTACCTTGTTGAAGATGGGGATATTTTAAATATCAGGTTTTCCGTCTGATCTTCAGTCAGGAAAAACTTCTTTAAAAGTCAATAATTTTTCGCGTGTTGACCTTACGGCATTCAGCCCTTTCACGATCTTGTTTTTTGTCACAAGGGTTGGATCTATTAACATCCTTTCCGTCTGACTTATCACCTTTGTGCTAACATTGGCGTATTTGGAAAGTGCAGTTATGGTGAGCCCTTGACCGACCCGGATTTCTTTAAGCCTGTTCAGCCCGATTTCCTTAAACCTGTTCAGTCCAACTGGTATAAATCCATTTTTTTCTTTCATTTTTTTCTTCCATTTTACAGTTTTACCCATCCTTGGCCTATGTCATACAAAAGATACGGCCAAACCAAAAAAACTGAACCGGTGATATATGTGCCGGTTAACGAAAAATATTTGGATAATATCAATTTGTCAAGAAATTTTCCTATTGTCAAGAACTTTTCCTATAAATTCCGGAAATTTCCCGTCCGATACCATGATACTCAAACCCCTTTTCCATCATTTCTTCAGGGTCATACTGGTTTCTGCCGTCAAAAATGAGTTTACGTTTCAAAAGATCTGACATGGTTTTAAAATCAGGCTGCCGGAACGCCTTCCATTCCGTGACCAGCACCATGGCATCGGCTCCTTCAACAGCAGAGTACTGATTGTCCACAAACATAAGCCGGCCATCCTCAAGCCATTTTTCAGGAAATTCTTTTTTTGCCTGGTCCAGAGCCACCGGGTCATAGGCCCTGACACGGGCCCCGGCTTTTATCAGCTCCTCAATCAGAATAATGGAAGAGGCTTCTCTCATATCGTCAGTGCCAGGCTTGAACGACATTCCCCAGACACCAAACATCTTATCGGTCAAATCATTGGAAAACCGGGTATTGATTTTTTCCACCAGAACATGTTTTTGTTCCATATTTCGCTTTTCAACCGCATCCAGAAGTCCTGGTTCAAATCCCACTTCCCGGCTGGACCGCATCAAGGCCTTTACATCCTTGGGAAAACAGGAGCCTCCATATCCACATCCAGGATAAATAAAGGAATATCCGATCCTGGTATCTGATCCGATTCCTTTTCTGACATTTTCAACATCCACACCCAGCCGCTCGCAGATATTGGCGATTTCATTCATAAAGGATATTTTGGTGGCCAGCATGGAATTGGCTGCATATTTGGTCATCTCGGCATCCCGGACATTCATAAGAATCATCTTGTCCCGATTTCTGGAAAAAGGTGAATATAAGCGCCTCATGACCTTTGCAGCCCTTGGAGAATCCGTTCCAACCACAATCCTGTCCGGCTTTAGAAAATCCTTAACAGCGGCACCTTCCTTTAAAAATTCAGGATTACTTACAACATCAAATTCTATCTCTTTTTTTCTTTTATCCAGTTCAGATTGAAGAGTTTTCCTTACTTTATCAGCTGTGCCGACAGGTACAGTAGACTTGTTTACAATAATTGTATACTCATTTATGTTTTCTCCAATTTCTTTTGCTGCCTGGAGAACATATTGAAGGTCAGCAGACCCGTCCTCGCCTGGAGGCGTCCCTACAGCAATGAAAAAAGTATTGGACTTTTTTGCGACCTCTGCAAGGCTGGTGGAAAAATTTAAAAGTCCTTCCTTGTAATTTTGAAGCACAAGAGCTTTAAGGCCTGGCTCATAAATCGGTAAAATCCCTTTTTCCAGATTTTCAATTTTTTCTGTATCAATATCCACACAGGTTACACGGGTTCCCATCTCTGAGAAACATGCTCCTGTCACAAGTCCTACATATCCTGTACCGATTATGGTAAGTTCCATTAATTTAACTCCTTATTTTTATGAACACCAAGGTATTATCAAAAAAGTTATTCTTTAGCGTTTTCATGTGCCTGGGAAAGCCGTTGCTTCAAGTATTTAATTTCATCCTTGTTGTATTCATACAGGTCAAAGCAGTATCCATCTTCACCAAGAAGGCCTTCGGGGATGAGGTCGCCGACTTCTTCAGGGTCTGTGATCATGTCACCGTAAAAGCAGACAGACAGCCATCTTTCTTCAGGATCATCATCTATGACATCCACCATGGCAAACAAAGAGTATTTTTTCTGGCTGTTGTGCCTTGGGCGTAAAGAATAGCTCACTTTTGGCCTTGCATGGAATTCCAGGGTGGTATCCTCAAGTGTTTTCAAGTGCTCATAAATTTGAATAAACGCCTTTTTTGTCTTTGAGTCGGTTTCATTCCAGCTATCAATAAAGTTTTCAAGTTTTTTCATTTTTTACTCCTTAATGTGTTTCAAGAGGTGCCCAAGCTCAGGAAATATCAGAGCATTGCAGGCCAGTTTGCAGGCTTTGATGCTGCCCGGCATGCAAAAGACAATTGTCTGTCTTATGATTCCGGCTGTGGCTCGGGATAAGATAGCTGCTGAATCAATTTCTTCAAAGCTCAGCTGGGTAAAAAGAGGGCCAAAGGCGGAAAGCTCTTTTTCAAACAGGGGCTTGACTGCTTCTATGGTCACATCTTTCGGGCTGATGCCGGTGCCGCCTGACATGATAATGGCATCAGGGCAGATCTTTTTGGTAACATGTTCAGTTAATTCCATAATAGCGGTAACATCATCGGTTACGGTTTGATGAATCACCACTTCATGCCCTTCTTTTTTCGCCTGTTTTTTTATCCATGCACCTGATTTGTCTTCAGACAGACTTCTGGTTGTTGAAACTGAAATCACGGCAATTTTAATATCATCCGGTACATTTTTTTTGTGTAATAGTGTGCTCATGGTTTAATCCTGTTCTATGTAAACAATAGCCTGTTTTTTATATATAATGATTTTTTCTTGATTTAAATGTGTTTTGCATGTGTATCATCTTTTTTTATAGCGGGCAACACCTTGATTTTAACTTTGAGTTACTATAATCAGTATAGGATAAAATTTTACTTTTGAGCAGGAATCGTATGAATGAAATTTGACTGTACAGGTGTGATACTGGCCGGCGGGAAAAACAGCAGGCTGCCGGGAAAGAAGAAGGCCTTTAGAAAGATCGGGGACCTGATGATTCTTGAAACTATTTATGAATTGTTTTCAAACCTGTTTAAAGAGATCATCATCGTGGTAAACGAACCCGAAGAGTTCGCAGGCTGGGATATGACGGTGGTGACAGATATTATCCCGTCAAAGTGTGCGCTGGCAGGCCTTCATGCAGGACTTTTTTATGCGTCCTTTCCACATGCGTATGTGACAGCCTGTGATACCCCTTTTGTTAAACAATCGGTTGTTGAATATATTGTGAGACAGATTGAGCCGGGTTATGAAGTGGTTGTTCCCCGAACAGATGACGGGATTGAAACTTTATCCGCAGTTTATTCAAAGGACTGTATTCCTTTGATAGAAAGAAATCTTGAAAAAAATATTTTTATGATTAAAAAGTTTTTCAGGAAAAAAAAGGTAAAAGAGATTCCAGTGGAACAATTAAAACTGCTGGACCCTCAAATGCGCTTTATTTTTAATGTGAATACACCAAAAGATCTTGAAAAAGCTAAAATAATTGACAAAAGTGAACAATAAATAAGGAGTGAAATAATGAATATAGAGACAATGTTGGAGCAGATAAAACAACATCCGGATTACCATAAGGCTGGTATGATTTTATGCCATAATGGTGTGGTCAGAGCCACGTCCCGGGAAGGCGATGAAGTGACCGGGCTTGAAATTGCTGTGGATCACGAAGGGCTTGAGCAGATTATCAGCAAACAGAAAAAAACCCCGGGAATTATTGAAATTCTGGTTCATATTAATGAGGGGCAACCGCTTGCTGTCGGCGATGATGTGATGTTCCTGGTCGTTGCAGGTAATATCCGGGAGAATGTCATTGGAACACTGACAGATACGTTGAATCAGATTAAGACTGAGGTTACGAGCAAAACACAATTTTTTAAATAGGTAAAAAAATGACAGATTTTACACATCTTGATAAAGACGGCAGAGTTAGAATGGTGGATGTGGGAGATAAGGGTGAAACCAAGCGGGTTGCCATTGTTGTCGGTAAAGTTCTAATGAAGCCGGATACCCTTGCCAGGATCATGGATGAAAAAGTGAAAAAGGGGAATGTTCTTGAAGCAGCGAGAATAGCCGGTGTCATGGCAGCAAAGAAAACATCAGATCTGGTTCCCATGTGCCATCCCTTAAATATCACCCATGCCCGGATTGATTTTTCTTTTGACACAAAAAACCATGCCATTGATATTGAGGCTGAAGTATCATTGACAGGAAGAACCGGTGTGGAAATGGAAGCTTTGACGGCAGTTAGTGTTGCTGCATTAACCATATATGACATGTGCAAATCCTATGACAGGGCCATGAGGATATCAGATATCAGTTTGAAATCCAAATCAGGAGGCAAAAGCGGAACATATACTGCAAAATAGTGTGGTCACCCCTGGCAATCTTATGTGCCTGGGAATCGGTTTTTGTCTGGGTGTGGCAGTCTGTGTTATCCTTGCAAGGTCTGGTGTCCTGCTTTTTTCAAAGAAGATTAAAACGCTTTCCAATGAGGCGCTGTTTGACAATTCCGCAAGGTTTATGGAACTTGCAGATAAATATTTTTCTTCCTATGTAAAAGAGGCTAAAAAAGATTTTGATATCAAGGGAAATGAAATCTTAAGAACGGTTGATCCTGTGAGAGAGACCCTTGATAAATATGAAGCCCATCTTAATATCATGGAAAAAGACAGGGAAAAGGCCTATGGTTCCATCACTGAAAAACTTTTGGAAATGGGAAGGAATCAGACCCTTCTTCATATTGAAACCGGAAATCTTGTTAAGGCATTAAGGGTTCCCCATGTCAGGGGGCGATGGGGAGAAATTACCTTAAAAAGGGTGGCGGAACTTGCCGGGATGACCGAGTATTGCGATTTTCAAGAACAGCTTTCATCAGGGACCGGCAAAGGGTCTATCAGGCCGGATATGGTGGTTACCCTGCCGGAAAATCGCAAAATTATTATTGATTCAAAGGTTCCCTTGATGGCATATCTGGATGCGCTTGAAGCTTCCGGTGAAAAAGAACGAGAAGAACGTATGAAAGATCATGGACGCCAGGTAATGAAGCATATTTTAAACTTATCGTCCAAAAATTATTTTACAGAGATTTCACCAACTCCTGAATTTGTCGTGCTGTTTATCCCGGGAGAAAATTTTTTCAGTGCAGCTTTGACAGTCTGTCCGGATTTGATTGAAAAGGGGATAGAAAAAGGAGTGATCCTTGCAACGCCTACTACATTGATAGCCCTTTTAAAAGCGGTTTCTTATTCCTGGAAACAGAAAAAAAGTTATGAAAATGCAGAAGAGATCAGGAATCTCGGGGTGGAGTTGTTTTCCAGGCTTTGCCGTATGACTGACAATATGAACCATCTTGGAAAGGATATTGAAAAATGTGTGGAAACCTACAACAGGACAGTGGGTGCAATGGAGACAAGGGTCATGTCTTCGGCCAGAAAACTGGAAAATCTTGAGGTGTCTTCACAAACCATGGATGATTTACAGGAAATAGAGTATTCAAAAAGATTTACCAGAGAATTTAACAAGCGGTATAAAGAAGATGAATAAAATATCAATAAAACAAATATGTATTTTCTTTCTTGTAATCGCGGCATGTTTTTTCAGCGGATGCTTTCCCGGAGTCAGAGAAGAAATTACACAGTTTAGCTCCCTTACAAAACTCAAACCTGAGAAACATCCTTTATTTGTTGATAATTTGGATTTTCACAGGTTGGCAACATCTATTGACCACAGCCTTAAATATTTTAAAAGGGTACCCCTGGAAAGAAAATATTACTATGGAAAAGAGATATACACTGCTGCCCATATGATTATCTCTTTGGAAACCTTTAAATCATTTTTGGAAAAAGAACCTTCCGCAAAAGCGTTGAATGCATTTATAAAATCCAATTTTATTGTTTATGAAGCAGCAGGGAATAAGGATAACGACGTGCTTTTTACCGGGTATTTTGAGCCGACATATGAGGGCAGCCTTAAAAAAAGCGATGCCTACCCGTATCCGGTTTATTCCAAACCAGATGATTTGCTGCAGATTGATTTGTCAGCTTTTTCAGATCAGTATAAAGGTCATAAACGCCTGATCGCCCGGCTCAACGATTCAACAAAGCGCGTGGTGCCGTATTATTCAAGGAAACAAATTAACGCTGCCAAAAATTTCCACATAAGATCAGAACCCGTTGTATGGCTGGAAAGCCGGGTAGACCGCTTTTTTCTTGAAATTCAGGGGTCGGGAAGAATTGTTCTGGATCAGGGGGATATGTTAAGGGTTCATTATGCTTCAAGCAACGGGAACGCATACCGATCCATCGGACGATATCTGATCAAAAAAAATGAGATTTTAAAGGAAAACATGTCCATGCAGGCTATCAGAGCCTGGCTTGAACTGAATCCTCAAAGAATAGATGAAGTTCTGCACCATAATGAGAGCTTTGTTTTTTTTCAAGAGGAAGAAGGCGGTCCTTACGGCAGCCTTGGTGTTGAAGTAACAGCTCTTCGTTCCATTGCCACGGATTCAAAATTGTTTCCTAAAGGAGCTCTGTGTTTTATGCAGGCCCAACTTCCGGATCAACTTGATATTAATTCTTTAAAGGACTGGAAAAAAGCCTCTTTTTTCGTATTGAATCAGGATACGGGCGGTGCCATTAAAGGTCCTGCAAGGGCTGATCTTTTCTGTGGGAATGATGATTATGCTGAATTTACCGCAGGTCATATGAATAAGTATGGAAAATTATTTTTCCTTGTTTTAAAGCCCTAAATCCATTCAACATCATTTGAGTGAAACTGGAGGATGACTTTTTTGCCCGGATAAAGATCAAGATGGCTGATCTGATCGGGAGAAAGCCTGAGAATTAAGGAAAGATCGTTGATAGAGATGGTCGCCATGATCTGCCCGTTTTTCTTCTCCAAAAGCATGGAAATGATATGACCGGACAGTTGATTGTCCACACCGCCGGCCGGTTGTCTCTCAAGGGCAATAGAAATATTTTTCTTTCTGATGACAGCAGTGCATACTTCCTGGGTTGGGGCTTTTAGAGTAATAATCTGTCCGTCACCAAGCTTTTTTACCAAGCTTTTTTCATCCGTTTTTACAAAGGGCCCTGTGATAATATTTTCCATGCCTGTGGAAAATATATTTCCTTTAAAGATGGAAAGCTGTTTGTCACTGATGGAGTAAAGCCATTGCAGATCATGGCTTGCAATGACAAGGGTGGCGCCCCAGTTATCCCTGGCTTTTAAGGAGGCCTTGCGGATCAGTTTTGCACTTTCAGTGTCAACACTTGCAATGGGTTCATCAAGGAGCAGGACTTCGGGCTTTAGGATAAGTCTGGCCGCCATGGCAACCCTTTGAGCTTCTCCACCGGACAATTCATGCCATTTTCTTGCGGCAAAATTTTGATAATCAAGCCCGACAGTTAAAAGGGCTTTTTTGACTTGGTCTTCAAGAAACTTTGTCTCTTTTCTGATTTTTAAACCATAGGCAATGTTTTCAAAAACTATCCGTTTTAAAAGATAGGGCTTCTGGGTCAGAAGGGTTACTTTTGAACGGACAGTCGGTGAAAAGGGAAATTCTATGCGCCCGTTATAAAAGATGCTTCCCATGGTCGGTTTCTGGGCAAAAGCCAATAGTTTTAAAAGCGTGCTTTTGCCACTTCCGTTTGGTCCGAGAAGACCTGTAATCGAACCTTTTCTGATCTTGAGGTCATCAATATCCAGCACTTTTGTATTTTCATAATAGTGCTGGATATTTTTTAAATGGTATGCCAAATCAGTTTGTGTCATTGTTTCCTTAAAAAAGACAGTGACAGGTTCACAATAAATGCAATCATGATTAAAACAAGCCCCAGGGCAATGCCGTCAGCAAACAGGCCCTTGTTTGTTTCAAGGGCAATGGCTGTTGTAATCGTTCTGGTATGATATTTTATATTGCCGCCGACCATCATTGATATGCCGACTTCGGTTAACACTCTGCCATAGGCTGTGACCGCTGCTGCCAGGATACCGAACCTGACCTCCCAGAGACAGGTAGTAATGATATTTCGCTTGCCTGCACCCAGGGTGACAAGGGTCAGCTTGAGATCATGATCGATGCTTTCAATGGTGGATGCAGTGAGTGCTGCTACTATCGGAAAGGCAAGGATAGTCTGGCCTATTGCAATTCCTGTCAGGGTGAAAAGCAGTCCAAATTCACCCAAAGGTCCCTGGTGTGAAATAAATGCATAAACAGCAAGGCCGATGAAAACAGTTGGAAGGGCAAGCATGGTATCAAGAATCGTTCTTAAATGCTTTTTGCCTTTGAAATCAAAATATCCAAGAAGAAAGCCGCAGGGCAAACCTGCTCCAATGCTTAACAGCATGGAGCAGGTGGATACTTTCAGGGTTGCCCAGACAGCAGTCCAGGTTGAGCTGTCGCCGCTTATCAGAAGCTCAAAAGCCTTGATAAAACCTGCAACAATAAAATCCATAAAATCCTTTTATTATTTAGCGTTTGGTATAAAAAGCTTCTGTCCAAGAAGCCTGAAGTCTTTTATCAGGTTCTGGGCATTTTGTGAAGCCATCCAGTCTGAGAATTTAAGCGCCAGATCATATTTGGCGTTAGCGCAGTTTTTCGGATCAAGCGTTAATACACTGTATTGATTCAACAAGATGCTGTCACCCTCAACCAGAATCTTTAACGGGGCATTCCCATCTTTCTGGGACTGATATTTAATATATGTACCCCTGTCTGTCATGGTATAGCCATTTCTTTCCTGGGCAACATTGATGGTGGCAAGCATGCCCTGTCCTGTCTGGACATACCATTTTTCTTTGTCAGGCAGCTGGATACCAGCATTTTTCCACAGGAGTTTTTCTTTTTTGTTGGTTCCGGAATCATCCCCCCGGCTCATGAATACGGCCTGCTCGTTTTTAACAGCACTTAGGGCATCAGATATGCTTTTACCTTTAATCCCTGCGGGGTCATTTTCAGGCCCTATGATAACAAAATCATTATACATGACTTCTCTTCTGTCTTTTCCGTACCCATTTGCAATATATTTTTTTTCTGCGGGCGGGGCGTGAACCAGCAGAACGTCAACATCACAGTTCTGGCCAAGCTTTAATGCCTTGCCGGTTCCTGTTGCAGTCCATTTCAGAGAGATATTGGTTTGTTTTTCAAAATGGGGGATGAGATAATCCAGCAGGCCTGTGTTATCGGTACTTGTGGTGGTTGCCATCATTAAACCTTTGCTGCCGGCCTGTACACTGATAGCCAGGATCATTGTGAACACAATAGTTAAAATACTGGTAAAAATTTTTCTTTTATTCATTTTCAAGTCTCCATCTAACGGTTAAATGTTTTACTTGCCAAGATGAGGTTCGAATATGTTAATATTAGAAAAGAGTCAACAGAATATTTTCTAATATTAAATAAAAAGAAAAATAATGACTGATACAAACTAATAATTACAACAATTGCTATCGATCTTTTAAGAAAAGGCTATGATATTCATCTTCAGAAAGATGTTGTTTTAATTTGTCATTAATAAATTGGTATATTTCTTCGAGTTCCTGATCAGGCAGTCTTGGGAGAATTGTTTTTAAAAAAGAGTCTTCAGAGAATTTTTGCAGATAAAACATAATGGTTTCTTCATCTGTTTCCCGGTCAAGCCCGAACGCCCCCAGGCCTTTATATTCGTGAATAAAATTGTGCGTATCTTTTTTCATATAAATTAATCCTTTCGGTCAAACTGTTTTGCCCAATAAAGATGCTTCCTATATTTTATTTGTCAATTTTATGGAAATAT
>JAHOYS010000064.1 GCA_019038815.1 Desulfobacterales bacterium
AAATTCCTAAGAAAGGATGATCTTGGTTAATTTATATGGTGTGTCTCAGTGTATTTGCCTGAAAATTGAGCATAAAATGCTTTGATAGACGTCATATTTGCTCTGATATCGCTGGAAGGATTGAATACCGGGCCGATTCCAATGATTTTTTGTTTATAATCAATATATCCGCAAACGATTGGAACCTTTGCCTGGCTGGCTATATGGTAAAATCCGGTTTTCCATTTCATGACTTTTTCTCTGGTGCCGGAGGGTGCTATGGTGATGATCAGTTTTTTTGATTTTTCAAACGCTTCTACCATGGATTGCACAATATTACTTTTCCCCGACCGGTCAATGGGTATGCCGCCAAGTCGTTTTAACAGCCATTTAAACGGCCATTTAAACATGGTGTGTTTTCCCATCCAGTGGATAGACATCTTGAATTTAAAAACAATCAACAAGAAAAACACGAAATCCCAGTTGGATGAATGAGGGGCAGCAATAAGGACGAATTTCTTGATATCAGGAATTTTTCCCTTGGTCTCCCATCCCATGATAAAAAGGCAAAAGGTTGCAAACCAGTAGAAAATCGGTCGTAATATAAAATTATTCAGTAAAGTCTGATTCAGTTTTTCCGCCTCGATTATAAAATAAAAATTTAAAGATAAACAAATTTTTGCGTAAGTAAACGGATGATTCAGAGTTTTACAATATTAATACAAAGGGTGCAGCAAAGTTGGTGGTTTATAGTTGCAAGGGATTATTTGGTGAGGATGATAGTTGGAGAAAATTAAAATAAAGTAAATCGAGAAAAAAGTTTATAAAATAAACTAAAATTATGAAATATAGCTTCAATAGTTATTAAAAAGTTAGAATTTTCCTTATAAAATTAAAAAATAATACTTGACATGGATTTATTGATCTGGTTAACCTTAATAAAAATAGAATAAGTGATATTTGTTTGACATCTATTTTTTTTAAAGTGTTACAAATTATTAAATTTCTATATCTAAGGAGGAAATCATGCCAATCAAAGAAAATACTCTCATCCTTGATGGGTATACATTAACTATTGAGGAATTGATAAAAGCCGGACAAGACCTATCCATTAAAGTTGAGGTAGACGAAAAAAACTGGCCCAAAATTCGTGACTGCCGGGACCTGGTTGATAAATGGGCCAGTGAAGAACGCTGTATTTATGGTGTGAATACAAGCTGCGGCGGCCTTGTTGATTATCTTCTACCCAAAGAAAGAGATAATGATTTTCAGAAAAACCTTGTAAGAAGTATCACTACCCAGGTGGGCAAACCATTTGAAGATACACTTGTCAGAACTTTTATGATCGCAAGGGCCAATTCTCTTTGCCGCGGTTTTTCAGGTATTAAAGAAGTAAATCTGAAAATTTATCTGGAAATGATCAATAAACATGTTTTTCCGCTTGTTCCTAGAAAAGGTTCTCTGGGTACCAGTGGCGATCTTGGGCCTCTTGGCTGCATTGCAAGTGTTGCTTTCGGCGAATGGAAAGCAAATTATAATGGGAAACTCATGCCGGGTAAGGAAGCCATGAAAGCTGCCGGGATAGAACTCATGTACTTGAATGCCAAAGAAGGCTTGTCCCTGATCAATGGAACTTCAGGCATGGTGGGTCTTGCCTGCACGGTTATCACTGAAGCCACCAATACATTGAAAAATTCTGATATTATAGCTGCCTTTGCCATTGAAACTTTAATGGGCAGATTTAATCCGTTTGACCCAATAGTACACGAGCAAAAATACCATCCCGGCCAGATGGCCACTGCAATGAACCTGACCAAGCTTCTCAAGGGAAGTAATCTGGCCATTGATGAGTTGGAACTCTCCATAAAACTTCAAGCAACATTAAAGGAACACAAAGGTGTTTCCGTGGCAGATATTCCTGTTGAAGATGCATATTCAATCCGCTGTACACCTCAATTTGTGGGCCCGACAAAAGATTCCCTGCAAAATGCCCATGAGGTTCTGCTAAGGGAACTTAATTCCAGTAACGACAATCCATTGATTTTTACAGAGTTGGATACATTTTTCCATAATGGTCATTTCCACGGCCAGCCCATCTCTTTTGCAATGGACTGTCTTGGAATTTCCATGGTCAATATTGGTGTTGTCAGTGACAGAAGAATTGATCGGTTCATGGATGAAGCCCACAGCACAGGACTTCCTCCTTTCCTTTGTAAAGAAGACACAGGGGTCAGGATGGGACTTATGGGCGGTCAGTTCATGACAACATCACTTGTTGCCGAAAACAGAACACTTGCAGTTCCGGCATCTATTCAGTCCATTACATCCACTGCTGATTTTCAGGATATTGTAAGTTTTGGTCTGATTGCAGGTCGAAAAACAAGAAGAATTGTTGAAAACACCAACCATATTCTTTCTTTTGAATTGCTCTGTGCTGCCCAGGCAGCAGATCAAAGGGGAATTGACAGGCTCAGCCCTGCAGGTAAAATAATGCATAAAGCTGTTCGCGAAACCCTTGATTATATGGATAAAGACAAGGTCTATATTGATGATCTCGAAGAACTGAAAGCCAGAATTGAATCAGGCGAATTTGTAGAAAAAATAGAGAAAGAGGTTGGCGAGCTTTTGATTGTTCATACAAAAGAATAATAAAAGGATGACACCATGAGTGAAGAAAAAACCGGTATTGAAGAACAGATTGAAAAGAAAATTGCTGACGCTTACATGGAAAAATTTCCTGTTTCCAGAGAGCGTCATGAAAAACTGATCAATTATATTCCCGGTGGTGCAACCAGAAGCTTGAGCTATTTTAAACCCTATCCTATCCATATTGATTATGGACAGGGTGCCTATGTCTACACCCATGAAGGACATAAACTTTTTGATGTCACCAATGCCTATGGCGCTATTGTCCATGGGCATGGTGACCCTGATGTTGTGAAGGCCGTACAGGAAGGGATTGCAAAAGGCTCCCAGTATTCCACCCCCACACAGGGGCAGTATCTCTTGGCAAAACTCTTGTGTGAAAGAATACCCGGGTTTGACAGGGTCAGGTTTGTCAATTCAGGAACAGAAGCCACTTTATTTGCTTTAAGAACGGCAAGGGCTTATACTGGAAAAGACAAGATCCTTAAAATGACCGGTGGATTTCATGGAACCCATGACTGCGTGGCAGCATCCACAAAAAAGAACGTCATCACAGCAGGCATTCCAAACGGTATGACCGAAGACATGTTGGAAGTTCCTTTTAATGATCCTGATGCCTTGGAAAAAGTGGTTAAAGAAAATGCATCTGAGCTTGCCGCCGTCATCATGGAGCCTTTTCTCGGGGCTGGCGGGGTTGTGCTGCCAGGCCCCGGATATCTTGATCATGTCAGGAAAGTAACGGCTGACAATAATGTTCTTTTGATCTTTGATGAGATTTTTTCCTACAGGGTTCATACCGGCGGCTGCCAGGCCCTTTATGGTGTGATACCGGATCTGACAACGGTAGGAAAGGTTGTGGGCGGTGGGCTTCCCATTGGTGTGTTTGGCGGCAAAGAAGAAATCATGAATATTTTTTGTCATGAAAAAACTGATAAGCCTTTATACCATTCCGGAACGTTTAACGGATATGAAACAGTTATGCAGGCTGGATATGCAGCCCTGGCCAAATACGATGAAAATGCAGTGGCATATGTAAACAAACTGGGAGAGCATCTCCAAAACGGACTTTTAGAAAGTTTTAAGTCCAATGGATTAAATATCCAGTCCAACCAGATCGGATCTTTGTTGAACCTGCATTTTGTCAATGAACCCATCACAACCGCAGAACAGGTGCTGGAATCAATAGAGCAGCTTCATACGCTCATGCATTTGTCGTTGCTGAACAAAGGAATTTTTACAATTCCAAGGGGATTGTTTATTCTGTCAACTGTAATGACCCAACAGGAAATTGATCACCTGGTCGATAAAATTGATGAAACCTTAAAAGAATTGTTGCCATTAATTGAAGAAAAATATAACCATTTAATCTTGTAACAGGTTTAATTTAAAAAAATGTTCAAATGAGGAAATAAATGGTTCTGGATAAAATTGACAAGCAGATTTTAAACACGCTTCAGGAAAATGGAAAAACAACAAATTCCAAGTTGTCTAAGATTGTTGGAATTTCACCCCCCGCAACCCTTGAAAGGGTCAAAAGACTGGAGCTTGCAGGGGTAATTTCTCATTTTACAGCTGTACTTGACCCTGAAAAAATCGGGTTTTCGATCATGGGTCTGGTCAGTATCAGCCTGAGCTTGAGCAACCTTTCTTCAGTGGCCGACATAAAAGAAAAATTCTTTAAGCTGGATGAAGTGATTGAGTGCTATCAGATAGCAGGCGCCAATGATTTTTTTTTAAAAGTGATTGCAAAAGATATTAAAACCTATGGTGAGTTTATGAATAAAAAACTCACCCAGATAGAAGGCATTCAGGTGATCAAATCTTCTTTTGTGATTGATAATGTCAAGGAAAAGAGGAGGTTTGTTCTTAACTCGGATGAGGAATACAGAGTGTAAGAAACAATATTAAACTTTTGAAACAGGAGAATTAAAAAAATGGATAATAAAATAATCATCACAGCAGCCGTTACCGGATCGGTTCATATTCCAACCATGAGTGATTACCTTCCCATAACTCCTGACGAGATTGTGGAGGATGCAGTAAAAGCCCATGAGGCCGGTGCTGCCATTGCTCATATCCATGTAAGAAATCCTGAGAACGGATTGCCGGTATCAGATCCGGATCTTTTCATGGAAGTTCATCAGAAAATCAAGGCCCGGTGCAATATTATACTGTTGCCGACGACTGGTGGCGGTATGAATCAAACCACTGAAGAAAAACTGATTCCCATTAAAAAGCTACAACCGGAGATGTGTTCTTTTGATCCGGCCCCCTTTAATTTTGGTATTTTTCAGATTGCCGGAAGGTTCAAGGAATACAAATATGACTGGGAACCGGAGTATCTTGAACTGTGCAAAAATGTAACCTTCCGGCCGACATTCAAGGATGATGAAATTTATGGTAAAACCTTTCTTGAAATTGATACCAAACCTGAAATTGAAATTTATGAACTGGGTCATGTCAGTTATGTCTCCTGGCTTCTGGAAGAAAATCTTTTAAAACCACCGGTACATCTCCAGTTCGTATTCGGTCCCATGGTGGGGTGGATGACACCATCTGTCAAACATCTTGTTCTTATTTATGATGAGGCAAAAGAAGTTCTTGGAAAAGACAATTTTACCTGGTCGGTTGCGGCCGGTGGAAGATTCCAGATCCCCATTACCACAACTGCCATGGCAATGGGTGCCCAAAATGTGAGAGTGGGACTTGAGGATTCTATTTATGCCGGAAAAGGCATTATGGCAAAAGCAAGTGCTGATCAGGTGAACATGATTAAACGGATTGCAAAGGAAATGAGCCTTGAGCCTGCAACCTCTGATGAAGCAAGGCAGATTCTTGGATTAAAAGGATTGGATAAAGTTAATTTCTAGATTTATAAAGTATTCATTTGAGTAATAAAATGTTAAAAAAGGAGATATACAGTTTCAATAATATAATTAATTAAAAACAAAGGAGGGCATCGTTGAATTATTCAGGTTACGCTTCAATTCATGCTCGGCATATTCCTGACAAGGTTTGTCTGATCGAACGAACCCCGGCAACGGGTCAAAGACGGTCCTTTACCTGGAGGGAATTTGATGACGAGATTAATCGGACAGCAAATTTTCTGGCAAAAGAAATGGGGGTTAAGCAGGGTGAGTTTGTCATGCACCTTCAGAAAGATTCACTGGAATGGCTGGTCACATATTATGCAATCATTCGGCTGGGTGCTGTTGTAGTTCCTTTAAATTTTCGTTTCGAAAGCTCTGATGTCCTCTATGCAGCCGAAGTCTGCAACCCTGATGTATTTATTCTCGGCTCAGAATTTTTAAGTGTTGTTCAGCCAGCTCAAAAAGATCTGGCAACAATTAAAAAATATATCTGTGTTGGTGAAGATGTTCCCGAGGATATGATAGATTTTAAAACAATCCAGGAATATCAGGATACTTCAAATGCACTCGTGGAAGTTGACAGGGATCATGACCTGGCCATGATGTTCACGTCTGGTACAACAGGAAAACCTAAACCGGTCCTTCACACCCATTTCTCGATTAATAATACTGCCATTGGTAATGGAATGACCTATTTCGTTCAAAAGGATGATAATTATTTATTCTTTTTGCCTTTATACCATAGTGGAACCATGTTTTTGTGGGCCCCGTTTTATGCCACAGGAGCCACAGGAACCATTATAAGAGATCTCAGGGACCCGAAATGGATAATTGAAGCCATTGCCGAGGAAAAATGCACGGACGTACTGTTCGTAGTGCCCATTGGAATTGCTATTATCAATGCCCTGGCCAAAGGGGATATTATTCTTTCTGATTATGATCTGTCTTCATGGAAATATATGGAGATTGGGGCTCAGCCCGTACCGTTTGACATAATGAAGCTCCTTGTGGAAAAGCTGCCCTGTAAGGTTTCCAATATATATGGCATTACCGAGGGCGGCGGCGGCGGATTGTTCAACCTGTATCCGGAAGATGTCCTTTCAAGACCAGGTTCTATCGGGAAACCAACCTTTGGTGTAGAAGCAAAAATCGTCGGTCCCACAGGAGAGGACCTTCCCGATGATGAGGTAGGTGAATTGATATTCAGGACACCCAGAATGATGAGAGAGTATTATTCAAATCCTGAAAAAACTCAGGAAGCATTAAAAAATGGTTGGCTTTATACTGGGGATTTACTAAAGAGAGATAAAGACGGGTATTTTTATATTGTTGATCGCATGAAGGATATGGTCACCAGCGGCGGTGAAAACATCTTCCCTGTTGAAATCGAAGATGCTTTGATGGATCATCCCGATATAGATGATATTGCATGTATTGGATATCCGGACGACCGGCTGGTGGAGATTGTTCTTGCAGTTGTTCAACTCAAGGAGGGAAGAAGATTGAGTAAAGAGGATGTTATTGAATTTGCGAAGTCAAAACTTTCCCTCTATAAAGTACCGCGAAAGGTTATTTTTGATCAGGTTCCCAGAAATCCAACCGGGAAACTGATGAAACCCCAGCTTCGGGAAAAATTTACCGGCAGAAAGGAGGCATTTAAGAAACTGGATTAAATCAAATTTTCCGTTATTCACAATCATTAAAGAAAAAGGTACGGGGTAATTTTTAAGCCCGCACTACAAATTTACTACTTAAAGGAAAGGAACTAAGTATGAAACTTCGAACATTTTTAGTATTATTGCTTGTTTTGATGGTTGGGTCATTTATGTTTACCACTCCGGTATTTGCAAAGAAGAAGCCCTCACTTGATAAGTGGAAACCTGATTTTGATCCTAAAGGTGCAAAATACAAATGTATTGTTTCTAACGTGTCAACTCCTGGCCTGGTGGGCACACTTGCCGGTTTTGAAATCCGTGATGAAGTCTGGAAAAGAACAAACGGCCAGGTCTATGTGGACTTTAAACCCTATTCCATGCTGGGTGGTGAGGTTGAAGTATTGAACATGGTACAGATGGGCGCTGTCCAGGGTATGGGAGTAAGCTCTGTGGCTTCTACAAACCTTGGCCCCAGATTCGGTATTGTGAATCTTCCTTTTCTTGTGAATTCTTTTGAAAATCTTGATAAATTTATCAATAATAAAAAGCTGTTTAACCATTTTTTAAATGCAATGGATCACCAGGGGATCACAGGTCTTGATATTACAGGATATGGAAATTATGGCTGGGCAACCACCATACCCGTTAAAAATATTGCAGATGCTAAAAAGGTAAAATTCAGGATCGCAGAAGCGGCTGTTAATCAGTTAAGCTATAGAAATTGGGGATTCAATCCTGTTTCCATGCCCTGGCCTGATGTGCCGGTTGCTTTGAAACAGGGTGTTATCACCGGCCTTGATCATACCCTTACTGTCTGTAATGTAACCAAAAAGTTTGAAGTAGCCAAATATTTTACCCAGATCAACTATGCCCAGGGGCTTTTTATCTGGATTTTTAACAAGGCCTGGCTTGCAAAACTTCCTGCTGACATAAGAGGCGCTTTTATTGCCAGTGTTCATGATGTCTGTGCAAAGAGCCGTGTGAAATCGCTCACGGAAGAAAATACCAATATTGAAAAAGCAAAAGCAGCCGGTGTTGAATTTTTTCAGCTTTCTGATGCTGACATGGCAACCTTACTGGAACAAAGCAAGGGAACATATGAAAAATATGCCCCTGAAATCAATAAGCTTTATCCCGGTGATACCTACAAACCGGATAATTTCTTAAAAGAAGTTCAGGGATTTTTACAATAAGTTCATTGTAGATTGATAACAACCGCTTAACAGGACCTGGTTTATGCTTGGGAAAATTCTAAAAAAATTTGACACCATTGTAACAAATATTGAAGAGTGGACACTTTTTATAATTGTAATGGCAGCACTTTTATCTCTTTTTGCTAATGTTGTATTAAGGTATGGGTTTAACTACACTCTTGCCTGGAGTGAAGAACTGGTGCGTATTGTCATTATTTATTCAACATTTGTTGGTGCCAGTGTGGCAGTCAAGCAAAGAGCAATGATCAAAATTGATGCCGTTGTTCAGATTTTTCCCAGGCTTAAATCAGGATTGACATTTTATTCCAATATATTGATGCTTATTTTTGCCTGCATGATGGTTTACTATGGGTACAAAATGACCCACCTGCAGTATTTGACAAACCAGAAAACAATCATCATGCAGATTCCCCTTGTGGTGATATATTCCATCATGCCCCTGATGGGCGTGATGGTATTTATCAGAACTGTTCAGGTAATGATTCAAGATATTCGAGCCGGACATCCTCAATAGATAAAAGGGTTTATTTTCATGCAGATCAGCGATTTGATTATTCTATGTATTCTTCTGGGTTTTATGACAACATATATCCCGGTTTTTTTATGCCTGTTTTTTACAGCAACCATTGGTTTTGTAGTGTTCCTGGATATTCCTCCCGCCTTGTTGGCGCAGACGCTTTTTAGAAGTCTTGATAAATTTGCATTGGTTGTGGTCCTGTTCTTTATCCTTTGCGGCAATATCATGAGCAAAGGAAAAATGATTCAAAAACTGATGAACCTTGCTAATGCCCTGGTCAGCTGGCTGCCGGGCGGTCTTGGTATGGCAGGTGTCATCGGCTGCGGTCTGTTTGGTGCCATTTCAGGGTCTACTGTTGCGACAGTAGTTGCTTTGGGTGGATTCATGATTCCAGCCCTTATTAAGAATGGATATGACGAGGACTACACACTGGGTCTTATGACCACCTCTCCAAACCTGGGAGTGATCATCCCTCCGAGTATCAGTATGATCTTTTATTCCATGATCAGCAATGTATCTCTGGAAGGACTTTTCATGACAGGGCTTGTCCCGGGTATTATTATCATTGGCTGTGTATGCCTTTATACCTGGCTTCTCTACAGAAAAAGAACTGATATTCACAGACTGCCTGCCCCTGATTTTAAACAACTATTTATTATTTTCAAGGAAGGATTCTGGGCAATAATGCTCATTGTTATTATTTTCGGCGGCATATTTTCAGGCATGTTTACTGCAAATGAAGCAGCTGTTGTCGCATGTGTGTACGCATTTCTGGTTGAACTTTTTATTTTCAAATCTATGGGGTTTAACGAAGTAAAAGAAATAACTGTCAGTTCTGCTGTAACCAGTGCTACCTTGCTTTTGATTGTTGCATCAGCCACGTGTTTTGGTCGATATCTGACCTTTGAAAATATTCCCAACAGGGTCGCGGAAATTGTTGTGGCAAGTATTCAGTCTCCCATTGTTTTTTTACTGGCCATGAATGTTCTGCTGCTTATTATCGGCATGTTTATGGATATTATTTCTGCGACCTTGATATTGGGTCCGGTATTCCTGCCATTACTCGGGCCCTTTAATGTGGATCCCATGCATTTCGGGCTTATTATGACGGTAAATCTTGCCATTGGATACTGCACGCCGCCTATGGGGGTGAGCCTGTTTATTACGGGGGCACTGGCGAAAAGGGATATCATTTATGTTTCAAGAGCAGTAATGCCATTTCTTGCCATTCAGATCGGTGTACTTTTCTTTTTGACATACTTTCCTGAAGTTGTACTTTTTTTGCCCAGGCTTTTGGGATATATGTAAAAAAGCGCAAGTTAGTGACATTTGTCTGACAAAAACAAAGCCGGGATTCAAAAGAAGTTGTTCTCTTGAATCCCGGCTTTAATGTTAAAGAAAGAAGTCCTTAGACTTATATCCCTTTGTCAATGATGTTCTTATCGTGCAGCAGTCTTTCCTGGATACCCCTTGAGACTTCCCAGTTTTTTTCAAAATCATTCCAGAAATCTTTGTTATCCTCTTTCCAGCCTTTTCCAAATCGCTGGGTAAAATGATTTCCAAGTTTTTCAAACAGAAGTTTCCAGGTGGGTTTGCCATTGTTATGTGCTCCCAAAAGTTCATTGATTAATGAATCAAGGTCACTTAAATGTTCTTTTGAAAGATAGGAAATAGCTCCTTTTTTAATGGACTGCATCAGGGATTCCGGGTTCATTGAATTAGCCGTCAACATGATGGCGGGAATACCTCTTTTTACACATTTGTCTAAAAGTTTAATCCCTTTGACACCCATAATATCCAGGATAGCAAGGTCATATTGGGTTTGAAGAATTTTTTGGGAAGCTGTCTCAAAGTCCTGAGCAACGTCCACCTTTGCTTCATCCAGAATTTCCTGTATGGTTTCAATGACATCCCATTCATCGTCAACAGCCAGTATATGTTTGTCTTTGAGAAAAGAATCGTTTTGTACCATTTCTTTCTCCTTATAAAATATATGTAGGTATCAGTGCAATTTATCTTATAATAATTTTGTCAA
>JAHOYS010000337.1 GCA_019038815.1 Desulfobacterales bacterium
GTCAACGCATGATAGAGATGTAGATGAATAAAAAAATTATATAAAAAAGAGGAGTGGTTTATGGATAAGGTAACAGCAGGCACCAAAATTCCGTGTCGTGTGAACAGAACGCTTGATAAGGGGGACTTTTCCATCCTGCATCAGCTCACTTGGTTTAATATGGCGGTTCACAGCAATTCAGAATATGCCAGGGGAACCTGGTTCAAGGAACGCTCACTGGCAGGACCCATCATCTTTACCGTGGCTGACGGCCTGATTCACCATGCGGATAATATTGCCGAGCTTCTGGCCGGGGACGGATATGAAATCTATGCTTATATTGGTGTTGACAATATGAAGATAACGTCTCCAGTGATGTTTGGGGACACCCTGAGGGCTGAAGCAAAAGTAGTTGAGCTTCGTCCTACCAAAAATCCGGAAAGGTTTTTGTTTGTTTACAAAAACAGGGCCTATAACCAGCGTGATCAGCAGGTGATAGAATATCAAACAACTATGATGGTCACTAAAAAAGAATAAGGATAAACTTCCAGCATCTTAAGCAAGCTGGTTTTTAATTATTTGCTGAACAAGCTTAGGATTAGCCTTGCCTCGGGAAGCCTTCATGGCCTGCCCTACAAGGAACCCAATGGATTTCTTATTCCCGTTTTTATAATTTTCCACAGCAGAAACATTGTCGGAAAGGATCTTTCCAACGATTTTTTCAAGCTCGTCCGTATCAGAAACCTGCCGGAACCCGAACTGCTCAACAATCTGCTCAGCAGTCCCGTCGGTGTTAAAAAATTTTTCCAACACTGATTTTGCTGAATTTGAGTTAATATCCCCCTTTTCAACCATTTTGATCAGGCCTGCAAAACGTTCAGGGGTAATCCTGGTATCTTTCAGGCTTTCTCCATGCTTTTTTAATGCCGGGAGGAACTGGGTTGCAATCCAGCCGGCTGCCATGCGGGCCTGGACGCCAAGTTTTACAACTGATTCAAAAAACTCGGAAAGTTTTCGTTCAGAACCCATTAACACAGCTTCATCGTGGATCAATGAATAATCCTTAACAAATCTTTTCACTTTTTGATCCGGCATCTCCGGAAGGCTGGATTTCATCTCCTTAAGCCATGTTTTGGTCAGTGCAATCGTGGGAACAGATGGGTCGGGGATGCAGGGGCCTTCAAACTTTGCCCGCATAGCCGTAGTAACATGCTTTTCAGGATCCCACAGCCGGGTGTGCAGCACAATGGGTTCGTTATTTTTAACAGATTTAATCTGGCGCTTGATCTCATAAGCGATGGCATCACCCACATGGTGGACGGAGTTCATGTTCTTAATTTCCACCTTGGTGTTTAGCTGATCGGTGCCCGCAGGCCTAATGGAAATATTTGCATCGCATCTCATGGTGCCGGATTCCATGCTGCACTCGGCACAGCCTGTGTATCGGACCTGGTTTCTGATGGCCTTGAGAAACTCCATGGCATCATAAGGGGTTCTCATTTCCGGTTCTGTGACAACTTCCACCAGGGGTGTGCCTGCCCGGTTAAAATCCACCAGGCTTATGGGAACCCGGCCTTCGGTTTCATGCACAAGCCTGGCCACATCCTCCTCCATGTGCACATGATGGAGTCTTAGTTTTTTTGGATTTCCCTCTTCATCCTGGATTTCCACCCACCCGTGTCTGGCAAGGGGCTTATGAGCCTGGGAAAGCTGAAATCCCTTGGGAAGATCCGGGTAGTAATAAACCTTTTGATCAAAGGCACTTTCGCTCTGGATATCGCAATTAAGGGCAAGGCAGGTCATGGTTGCTTTTTCCAGTACTTCCCGGCTTAAAACAGGAAGCGCTCCCGGCATCCAGAGACAGACAGGGCAAATATTGGTGTTAGGGTCATTTCCGGGTCTGTTGGCGCAGTCGCAAAACATCTTTGTGGCTGAATTCAGCTGTATATGAATTTCAAGACCGATTACTGCTTCATGTTTCATGGTTAAATCTCCCCGGTATGTATATCAAATATGCGGGCTGCAAGGGCAAGCAGGCCTGCATCGCCAAATCTTTTGCCGATCAACTGAAGCGCAGGGCCAGCGTTGTTTTTCCTGACAGGTCCTGGAATGGTAATGGACGGGTTCCCTGTCAAGTTGGCAATAAGAGTCAATGAAAAAGTATCATAGAAATCAGACACGGTGTCCGGCTTTTTCAAGGTTACACCAGAATTTTCAGACACGGGCAAAAGAATCATATCCATTGTTTCAAGGGCTTTTTCCATATCTTCCATAAGTCTGGCACGAACCCGGCAGGCATCCAGAAAGGCGTTGTAGTTCCGGTATTGAAAATATCCACCCTGGAAAAGATAGGCCTTGACCAGGGGGCCGAATGATTCGCCCCTGGATTTAATGTACATATCGTTCCAGCTCTTTACCGAAGCCCCTGTCCTGTGCCCATAGCGGACGCTGTCAAACCTGCCGGCACTGGAGGATGCCTCTACTGTTCCAATAACGTTATGGACGGTGCGGGCCAGGGCAAAGTCTTTGATATCGATCTGCTTGACCTGGATACCTGCCTTGCCAAGCCTGGCAACTGCCTGTTCAAATCCCTTGCTTTCATTCAGGTCCATAGCTTTGCAGCAATCTTTTACCACGCCCACGGTCAGGGGTCGATCATGGAACTTGTCCTGATGCTGGAATTCCTCCACGGCCCTGTCAATGCCGGATTGATTCATGGATGGATCTGTGTCATCTCCGCCGGCCATGGAAAAAACTGCTTTTGAAATGGTTTCCAGAGAGCTGGAAAGTATGCCACAGCTCTCCATAGATGGAACAAGGCCAATCAGGCCGAAACGGGAGATGAGACCATAGCTCGGCTTAAACCCGAAACAGCCGGAAATTGCTGCTGCCATGCGTGCTTCGCCGGTTGTATCTATTTTCAGCACGGCATGGGAAAGACCTCTTTTTATGGCCTCACCGCATGTATCGTTGTTAAGCCCCAGGCCAAATTCTCCCATATAGGTTTGTCCTTTCAGGGCGGCACCGGCATTGCGAAGGCGCTGTACAAGGGTGGCATCTTCCAGGGCCGAATAATTTTCAAGAGCCGGAGAATAGGCATCTGTGGGCCAGTCTGCTACGGATATATTGGACTCAACAGCCACATCGGTACCGGTCATGGGACCTTTGATTCCGGGTTGGGTTGAGATGCTTAAATAATTAAAAATTTTGGATTCCATGGAGCATCCTTTCATATTTTTTGATTACTCAAGGATACTTGCGACCTTGAAGTAGTCCCCTTTTACCGAAGGAGCATTTTTCAACAGATCTCCGGTCTGAACCAAGGAGGACATTACTGCTTCCCGGCCCTTTCTAAAACAATTCTGACATTGGGATACTGAAATTGCAGGTTCAAATTCCCCGGCCTTACCGGAAATCACTGCCGCCATCCTGGCTGCATCCTGAAGTGCGTCTTCTATCATGGGTCTTTCTTTTTCTTCAAAACCGATCCTGGAAACCCAGGAAATATAATCAATTGTTTCCTGCTCCTGGTCGGACCCGGGCAAGGCTTCTGTTTTACCAAGATCAAGCAGGCCAAGTTCTAAAAGCTGCTCATGGGCCACCTGGGAGGGAGCCTGGGTCAATGGACAGAATGCACTTCTGTTTTTTGGAAAAGCCGTTACCTCACGTATGGAAGGGGTTTTTAAAATCATGGCAACCACCCGGTCCATGCCAAGGGCAAGCCCTCCATGGGGCGGCGGTCCAAAATCAAGGGCCTGGAGAAAAAAGCCGAATTTTTCTTTTGCCTCTTCAGGAGAAAGCCCTAAAGCAGTGAACACCTTTTGCTGGGTTTCCTGATCATGGATGCGGATACTGCCTCCGCCCAGTTCTTCGCCATTGACAACAATGTCATAAGAACGAGATAAAAGGGAGAGAAGACCTTCCGAATCTGCGGGATCAAAATCAATGCGGTCCGGGGCGGTAAAAGGATGATGGCTTGATGTAACTCCCTCTTCAGTGGGGTCAAACAGGGGGAAATCAGTAACCCACACAGGTGCGAACATATCCTGGGGAATCATGCCAAGGCGGTCCGCTACGTGGATGCGAAGACGCCCAAGGGCTGAATTAACAAGCTCAAGGGACGGGTCGGCAATAATAAGGATGACATCTCCGTCATCTGAATTGAATCGCCGGATAATGTTTTTTTGCTCTTCATTGCTGAAAAACTGGACTATATTGGAATCAAGCTTATCTCCGGTTACGCGCATCCAGGTCATGCCCTTGGCACCAAATTCGGGAACGATCTGTTTTGCGTATTCATTCTGGAGTACGTTTTTGCTCAGGCTCTGGGAAGATTGCTTCACATTTATCCCTTTTATCACGCCTCCCCGCTGAAGGATTTGTTTAAAAATGCTGTAACTGGTGTTGGTAAAAATGTCCGTTGCCTCCACAAAATGCATTTCAAAACGCAAATCAGGGCGGTCAGATCCGGTTTTGTCCATGGCCTCCTGCCAGGTCATGCGGGGAAAAGGCCTGGGAAGGTTTGTCCCGCCGATTTCAAACATCCGGCAGAGAAGGTCTTCTATGAGATCAAAAATAAATTCTTCATCAATAAAGGAAGCTTCAAGATCCAGCTGGGTAAACTCGGGCTGGCGGTTGGACCGGAGATCTTCATCCCTGAAACATCTGGTGATCTGATAATACCGCTCAAAACCTGCGACCATGAGAAGCTGCTTGAAAAGCTGAGGGGACTGGGGCAGTGCATAGAAATGTTGGGGGCTTACCCTGCTTGGGACAAGATAATCCCTTGCACCTTCCGGGGTACTCTTGGTCAGGATAGGTGTTTCAACTTCTATAAACCCTTTTTGATCCAGAAAGTTACGGACACAGGCATTGATTTTATGGCGTTTGACAAGAAATTGCTGCATGCCCGGACGTCTCAGATCAAGGTAGCGGTATTGAAGCCTTAAATCCTCGGAGACCGGTTCCCGGCTGACAGTGTCTGAGCCGCTGCCCATCATGGCTTTTTCAGAGATGGGAAAAGGAAGCGTATTAGATTTGCTTAGAATAGTCATTTTTGTGACCATAATTTCTATGTCACCGGTTTCAATATTGGGATTTTCAGTTCCTTTAGCCCGTTTTATAATTTGCCCGAAAGCTGTGATGCAGTATTCATTTCTGAGGGATGTTGATTGCAGGCAGACTTCTTTTGGTGTAAATTCCGGGCTGAAAACCAGTTGAACGATACCGCTTCTGTCGCGAAGATGGATAAAAAGTATATCACCGTGATCCCGAAGCGCATCAACCCAGCCTGCAAGGTGAACGGTTTTACCTATGTCAGCCGGCCCCAGCCGGCCGCAATTGGATCTGTCATGATACAACATAACGCGAACTTCCTTTTTATATATAGTGGTTGAAAAACATCTATGTTACCGGCTGTAATAAAAAGAAATTCGTATTTTGTAAAGACAAAGGTTAAAAAAAATAATTCACATTGCGTTTCCATCACTAAAATAATTTCAAATCTTCATTGTTTCAAATTGCCATAGTATGTTAATAAATATCAGCAAAAATTAATTTATAAAAACGGACATGAATAATGACAATCCAGTTTCTTGGAAAGACATTGAAAAACACCATGGTTCTTGCTTCAGGGATTCTTGGAAACAGCAGGGATATCCTTGAAAGAGTCCATGAAAACGGCTGCGGCCTTGTGACCATGAAATCCATCGGCCCTGAACCCAGGGACGGACACAAAAACCCCACTGTGATCGATCTGGGTCACGGTATGATCAATGCAGTGGGTCTGCCGTCTCCAGGGTATTTAAATATGGAAAACGAATGGAATGATCTTGAAAAAAGAGATTTTCCTTTAGTTGCAAGTATTTATGGCGGGTCTGTAAGAGAATACCAGATGGTGGCTGAATTTGTTTCTTCAAAGAAACCGGATTTTATCGAGATTAACATCTCCTGCCCCAACTCGGAAAAACACGGTATGATTTTCGGGGTCAACCCGCAGTCTTCCCATGATGTTGTATCTGCCGTTAAAAAAGTCATAAATGTCCCGCTTATTGTAAAACTGACCCCCCAGGCCCCGGATATCGGTGAAATTGCCAGGGCCTGTGAGGACGCGGGGGCCGATGCTATCTGCGCCATCAATACGGTGGGCCCGGGGATGGTGATTGATATTGAGTCCAGAATGCCGGTACTGGCCTTTAAAAAAGGAGGGCTTTCCGGCCCCATGATAAAGCCTGTTGCCATCCGGTGTGTCTTTGATATTTACAAGGCTGTGGATATACCCGTCATCGGGCTTGGCGGTATTACCACGGGAGAAGATGCAATTGAAATGATCATGGCGGGGGCCAGCCTTGTGGGTATCGGAAGTGCGGTTCGATACAGGGGAATTGATGTGTTTCAAAAAGTCGCGGATGAAATGGAAGCCTGGCTTTCAGATCATCATTGCAGCCATGAAGACATTATAGGGGCGGCCCATAAGGAAAAATGATGAATACCATTACCGATCAAAGACATATCATGCTCAGGGTTGATGAAAAACAACTTGAAAACCCGGAGTTTGCCACCTTGTTTTTTAATTATGCCCTGCCCTTTAAACCCGGTCAATTCATCATGGTCTGGATTCCCGGCATTGATGAAAAACCCTATACTATCTCCTTTCATTCAAAAGACAGGTTTGCCATCACCGTTGAGGCCAAGGGTATCTTTTCTCAAAAAGCCATTGGTCTTAACAAAGGTGACCTTGTTGGAATCCGGGGACCTTTTGGTAATGGCTTTGATATTAAATCAGACGGTGCAGTGGCAGTTGTAGCAGGTGGCTGCGGCATGGCTCCATTGGCTGTATTGGTGGAACAACTTTCCGAAAACACCTGCTTTATCCATGGGGCAAAATCAAAAGACTATCTCCTCTACCAGGACAGGTTTGACATTGAAAGACAATTTTGTACGGATGACGGAAGTTTCGGCCGCAAAGGATTTGTCACAGATCTTCTGGAAAATGAAATTACTTTGGGCAGACACTTTGACATGGTCTATACCTGCGGGCCTGAAATCATGATGTACAATGTTTTCAATATCTGTGAAAAGCATCACATTCCCTGCCAGGTCTCTCTGGAACGCTACATGAGATGCGGATTCGGAGTTTGCGGGGCATGTGTCTGCGGCAAACAGGTGGTCTGCAAGGACGGTCCGGTATTCAAATCTTCCGAACTTCGTGATATAAAAGACTTTAATACAAAAGCTTTGTTAAAATCCGGCAAAGATGTTGATCTTGCCCGGTATTTTTCCTGGCGTTGTAAATAAAAAAATATTGTAAAGGATTGTTGTAAATGACATACAAAGAAGAATTTATTGAATTTTTAATTGAATGCAATGCCTTAAAATTTGGCGAATTTGAATTGAAAAGCGGCAGGCTTGCCCCTTACTTTATCAATACCGGCATGTTTGACACCGGGCTTAAAATTAAAAAACTCGGCACCTATTATGCCAAAGCCATACAGGAACATTTTCCCGATAACTTTGACGGTATCTACGGTCCTGCTTACAAAGGAATTCCCTTATGTATCGGTGCAGCCCAGGCACTCTCTGACATGGGCATGGATAAAGGATATGTGTTCAATCGCAAAGAAGCCAAAACATATGCTGACAAGAGTCTTGTTGTGGGCATGCCCCTGACATCCGAAACCCGGCTGGTTCTGGTTGATGATGTCATTACTTCCGGAAAAGCCATCAGGGAATCCCTTGAAATCCTTAAATCCTGTGAAAATCCTGAAGTCAGCGGAATTATTATCAGCGTAAACCGCCAGGAAAAAGGCAAAACCGATAAAAATGCATTAAAGGAAGTTGAAGAAAAACTTGGTATTCCCATTCACTCTATTGTAACCATCACAGAAATAAAAAAGTTCCTCCACAACAAAAAAATAAATGGCAGAATTATTATGGATGATCGCATGCTTACAAAAATTGATACTTATCTTAAAAAATATGGTGCTCTATAAAAATGATACCCCCTCTTGAAATGACCTCGGATATGATGATTGTATTCGGATTTTTGGTTTTTGTAACAATCCTCTTTGTTTTTGAAGTAATAAGAGTTGATATGGTTGGCCTTCTAATGATGGTGCTTCTGCCCTTATCCGGTGTGATAACAGGATCCCAGGCCATCAGCGGCTTAAGTTCCAATGCTGTTGTCTCTATCATTGCCGTGATCATTATTGGAGAGGGCCTTGATAAAACAGGTGTCATGAATATTTTTGCCAGACATATCATAAAATATGCCGGAAAAAGTGAAGTGCGGATCATGTCCCTGATTGCCGGAACCGTGGCGTTTATCTCCAGTTTTATGCAGAATATTGGTGCGGCAGCTCTGTTTTTACCGGCAACCAACAGAATCTGCCGGCAGTTGAATGTACCCATTTCAAGAATCCTGATTCCCATGGGATTTTGTGCTGTTATCGGCGGATGTATCACCCTTGTAGGCTCAAGCCCGTTAATACTGTTAAATGATCTGATGGCATCCTGGTGGTCAAACAACCAGGATGTTTTAGGGGATAAACCCTTTGAAGCCTTTGGCCTTTTCAGTGTAACACCCATCGGGATAGCCCTTGTTGTGACGGCAATTCTATATTTTATTTTTTTTAGAAAATTCATATTACCAAAGGTACAATCAAGTTCAGACCCTACCTGTCTTTTGGACCATGATCTTGAATGCACTTATGGCGAAGAAATCCATAATGCCTATGAATTGCATATCCCGTCAAACTTTGAAACAAAACGACTGGATGAATTAAAAATACGACCTTTGTATCATTCAACTGTTATATGCATTTGTAAACAGGGAAAACGGGATAGCAGAGTCAGAGTTACCGTCCCTGCCCGGGCAGATATCATTGAACCCGGGGATATTGTCGGTGTAATCAGTAATGCTAAACATATAAAAAATCTTGCCAGGGATATGGGATGGGAACTTTGTGATGAACTCAACACATTAAACGAGGTATTATCCCCTGACAACGCCGGAATCGCAGAGGCCATTGTAAGGCCCAGGGCTGAACTGGTCGGAAAAACACTGCACCAGGCTTATTTCAGGAAAATATTTCAGGTCAACCCTTTGGCTTTATTCAGAAGAGATAAAGTGTTTTATGAAGATATCTCTGAAACAAAAATTCAGGTTGGCGACGCAATCCTCCTTTTTGGCCAATGGGAAAAATTTCATTTATTGCAACGGAAAAAAAACTTTGCCTTTACCGAGCATATCCAGGGTGAAATCATGCATCCGGAAAAAGCAGGGTTTGCCGTCAGCTGCCTGGCTCTGGCCCTTGTTCTGGCACTTGGATTCAAAGTCCAATTGTCCATAGCATTACTGGCGGGTGCCGTCAGCATGATTCTCACCAGAGTTCTCACTATTGACGATGCATATCGCGGTGTTGACTGGATGACTGTTTTTCTCCTGGCCGGTATGATCCCTCTGGGCCTGGCCTTTGAAGAAACCGGAGCAGCCCTTTATTTATCGACAGGCGTAACACATCTTTTCCATGGATACCTGACGCCTTTGATTCTCTTTCTGGTCATTGGTTTTCTGACCTCCTTTTTCACACTGGTCACATCCAACGTGGGGGCAACTGTTCTGTTGATCCCCCTGGCTATGAACATGGCCTTGCAGGCCGGTGCCGATCCCAGAATGGCTGCACTCCTGGTAGCTGTTGCTGCATCCAATACATTCATTCTTCCGACTCATCAGGTCAATGCCCTGATCATGAGACCCGGCGGGTACAAAGTAAAAGACTATGTAAGAGCCGGCACCGGGATGACTCTTTTATATATCTTTGTTGTCATGACCATCATGTATTTTTTCTATGGTATCTCGGCCTGAAAACCCCTTTTAAAAAAAGTGAACCAATTATGAAACACTATATTGAAACCCGCTATGAACAGTTTTTAACAGATTTTGAAACCATCGTTAATATTGACAGCAGCAGTGATAATAAAAACGGAATCGAAAAAGTCGCCCGGTTTTTTGAAAAAAGATTTACCAGGATCGGCCTTGATACCGAAGTGTTGTTTTTAGGCAATGAAAAGGTTCCCTGCATCTATGCAGAACACAACCCGCAAAAAAAACCTTTTGATATCATGTTTTTAGGGCATATGGATACGGTGTTCCCCACCGGGGAGGTTGAAAAACGCCCTTTTTCAATCAAAGGAAACAAGGCATTCGGCCCCGGGGTATGCGATATGAAAGGCGGTTTGCTTGTGGTGCTCCATGTTCTTGAAACCCTTAAACATGAGGGTATCCTTGATTCTCTCTCGATCTGTGTAGCCTTTAACGGTGATGAGGAAACCGGATCTGATGCCTCTAAAGACTGGATCATGTCAACAGCAAAAAAAAGCCTGCGAACCTTTGTCTTTGAACCCTGCCGGCCGGGCTACCGGTTTGTTCTTCAGCGAAAAGGCGGTGGATGGTTCCAGGTAATTGTAAAAGGACAGGAAGCCCATGCCGGGGCTGACCCGGAAAAAGGAATCAATGCCGTGGTCGAACTTGCCCATCAAATTGTCAAAATTAATCAGCTGAATCAGAATAAAAAACAAACTTCTGCCCATGTAACCGTTATAGCAGGCGGGGATAAGGTTAATATAATTCCAAACAAAGCCAAGGCCTCTGTCGATGTGCGAATTTTAAAACTTGAAGAGAAAGACCCTGTTGAAACCTTTTTTAAAACCCTGCCGGAACATCCCTTTTTAAAAGGCTCTGAAATAACAATCCAGGGTCGGATCAACAGGCCTCCCATGGAGGCAGGGGATGCAACCCGCAAGCTTTGGAAGCTGGTCCAAGCAACAGGACAAAAACTCGGCCTGCCCATGGAAGCGATTTCAACCGGCGGGTGTTCCGACGGCAATTACACCTCTGCTGCCGGCACCCCCACCATAGACGGAATGGGTATTGT
>JAHOYS010000244.1 GCA_019038815.1 Desulfobacterales bacterium
CCCTCTTCCTCAAAATTATCTCGTATGGCTGAAAGCTCTAAACATTCGCCCTGCCTGTTAAAAATCACAGATAACGGGACCTTGATTTCAAAATCAAATTTATATGCAATATTATCATTATAAACCACAAGATCACCCTTTTTATAATCTATTTCTTCTTGAAGCGTGAAACTGTACTTTTCAAAAAACATTTTTTCAATGGCTTCCCGGTCTAATCCTGCATTTATTGTGTCAATAAATGCTTTTTCACATTCCTGAATGGCCGCAGGCTTTGTAAGTTTCATAAAACACCTCTCAAATTAAAGAAAAAATGTATTTCCTTTGCAAAACTCAAATATGCCTCAGCTGCCGGACTTTTTATATCATGCAATGCTGCAGGAATCTTTAAATCAATTGATTTTTTAATATTGTCATCTTCAGGAATAAACGTATCATATACCATTTGTTTTATATCCGGCAAAGCCTGGTCCTCTAGAAAGGAGGGAACATCTTCTTTTGTCTCACACCTGTTGAAAAGACATCCGGCTATTTTCAAGGGAACCTTGTGGGTTGTCCGAATATATTTTACCGCTTGGAGCAAACAATGGAAATCTTCGACCGAATTGTGATGAACAGACATGCAGACAAGCAGCCAGTCGGCTGCTGTCATGGCCGTAACGCTTAAAAAGCCATATGAAGAGGGAGGGTCAATAATAATATACTCATACTCATCTTTAATATCCCTTAAAAAAAGGCGTAAAATTTTTTCATTTTCATGATTTTTTGCCAACTTCAAGGCAACTTGAAACAAATTAAATCCTGCGGGTATCACATCCAGATAGTTGACTTTGGTTTTTATAACTGCATCTGTAATTTTTGCCTGACCAGACAAAACTGATGCGAGATCATAATTATAATCCAAACCATTAATACCGCACCATTGGGTGGAACATCCCTGAAGATCACAGTCTATTAACAGCGTGTTTTTCTCTAATAAAGCCAGCGATGTGGCAAGATTCACGGCTGTAACGCTTTTCCCTGCTCCCCCCTTCTGGCCGGCTATAGTAATTATTTTACCCATAACCGCATATCTTTAGCACAATTATCAAAAAATTCAATCATCATATAGTTTAACCCAAATCTATTGCTAAAATCCCTTCCTGATTTCCAAATAAACCAATGAAATATTCAGGGTGAGTTGAAATAATATTGTGAATATATCATAATACGAAACAAGATCAAAGAGGAGAAATATGTGGATGAATTAACCCAAAAATATCTTGACTTTCTTATTGTTGAAAAAGGGTTGTCCGACAACAGTGTGACATCCTATTCAGCGGATCTGGCTCAATATATCACTTTTCTTGAAAAAAACAGCATTTATGATTTAAATGATGTGGATACTGCCGTCATTCTTGCCTGGCTTATCGATCTTGCCAAAAAAGGATTAGCAGCCAAATCAAGAGCCCGGCATTTGATTACCATCCGCGGTTTATATAAATTCTTAATTAATGAAAAAAAAGTAACAAAAAGCCCTGTAAAAAATGTTGATATCCCTAAAACCGGGCTGGGTCTCCCAAAAATCATGAGTGTCAGTGAAGTTGCAGATCTTCTTGCTGTTCCGGATATCAGAAAACCAAGGGAAATGAGGAATTCAGCAATGATGGAGATCATGTACGGAGCAGGCCTGAGGGTATCTGAACTTATCTCTCTTTGTCTGCAGGACATTAACCTTGATGCAAACTTTGTAAGAGTGATGGGAAAGGGTTCCAAAGAACGAATTGTCCCCATTGGTTCCCAGGCAAGATCCATCACACAAAAATGGATCAAAGAAGGCAGAACATTTCTTTTAAAAAAAAAATCAACGCCATATCTCTTTGTTGCAAGGGCCGGAAAACCCATGACCCGTCAATCTTTCTGGAAAATTATAAAAAAATATGCCCTTCTTACTAAGATATCAAAAAATATCACGCCACACACATTAAGGCATTCGTTTGCGACTCATTTGCTTGAAGGCGGTGCTGATTTAAGGTCTGTACAAACCATGCTGGGTCATTCAGACATATCGACCACACAAATATATACCCATATCTCAAGGGAGTACTTAATGAAGATGCACCAAAAATATCATCCGAGAAATTAATCAAAAATTTCCATATTGATTCTTGAATTCCTTTTATGGTATTAGATATGGCTGCTATTTTGTAAAAACAGCAAATAAACGCTTTTTGTCTAAATTTTTATACGGAAAACATTAAAAACACCTATGGAAAATTCAAACTCCTTAAAAGAACTGCTCATGCAGGTGAATAAGCCTATTTTTGCTGTTCAGAACGATGACAGGCTTAATTTTGTAACGGAAAATAATGATTTTGATCGTTTCAAGGCATTTGTTCCGGCTGTCCGGCTTGAAAACCTTGGTGATGAAAAGTTTAAGAAACGACACTCTTTAAAATATCCGTATATTGCCGGAGCCATGGCCAATGGGATTACGTCTGCCGCCATGGTCAAAACCATGGCAGAAAACGGGATGATTGGCTTTTTAGGTGCGGGCGGCCTTCCCATTGAAAAAATTGAAGACAATATTATCGGGCTTGCAACCACACTGAAAGACAAGCCCTTTGGCTTTAATCTGATCCATTCCCTGGGTGATTCAGCCCATGAAATGGCGACGGTTGACCTTTATTTAAAACATAACATCAGGCTTATCAGTGCTGCTGCCTTCATGCGCATGACCCCTGCCCTTGTCTATTATCGAATTAAAGGAATTTATAAAGACGATAACGGGCATATTGTTACGCCCAATCAGGTCATAGCAAAAGTATCAAGAATTGAAATTGCACGGCAGTTTTTCTCTCCGCCGCCTGAAAAGATAGTGAATATCCTCCTTGAAAAGGCCTTGATTACAAAACAGGAGGCCAGGCTGTCTCAATATATTCCCATGGCCCAGGATTTGACAGCAGAAGCAGACTCAGGCGGGCATACGGATAATCGCCCGGCATTGGCTTTATTGCCGACCATGATTGCTTTAAAGAATGAATTCATGGAAATCTATAATTATAAAGAGCCGCTGTGTGTCGGGCTTGCTGGGGGAATTGCAACTCCGCAATCAGCTGCCGCCGCCTTTGGAATGGGAGCGGCCTATATTCTCACCGGGTCAATCAATCAATCCTGTATTGAAGCTGGAATCTGTGAAGATGTCAAAAAGATGCTTTGCCAGGCTGAGCAGGCAGATATGGCCATGGCCCCTGCTGCGGATATGTTTGAAATCGGAGCAAGGGTCCAGGTTTTAAAAAGGGGCACCCTGTTTCCTGTAAGAGCTGATAAACTTTATAAATTTTATAAATCTCATAATAATTTTGATGAAATTGACGAAAAATCAAAGCAGGAGATCCAGGAAAAAATTTTGCAGGCAACCTTTGAAGAGGCCTGGGAGTCCACAAAAACCTTTTTCCAGAAAACCGGGAATATGAAAGAAATTAAAAAAGCCCAAAGTGATCCAAAACATAAAATGGCCCTTGTTTTCAGATCCTATCTTGGTCTTTCGTCAAAATGGGCCATCCAGGGTATTCCCCAAAGGAAAATGGATTACCAGATCTGGTGCGGGCCTGCCATTGGCGCCTTTAACCAGTGGGCGAAAGGCAGTTTTCTTGAAATCCATGAAAACCGCAGAACTGCTGAAATTGCTTTCAATCTCATGTTCGGTGCCTGTATCTGTATAAGGGCATCTATTTTAAAAATCCAGGGGATCGAGCTGCCAATGGATGCAAGTGATTTCAAACCCATGGAAAAAAAGAAAATTTTCAACTTTCTTTAGTCACCCCTTCCAATGTAAAACTTTTGTCAAATCCTGATCAATTGGGTGATTCCCCTGCATCAAGATAGTATATTATCCGCAATTTTAATTATTTAAATTCAATTGCAGATCTATGCCTGAAAAAAATAACAGACATAATAAAAATTGTATTGCCATCATCGGTATGGGATGTATTTTCCCAAAATCCAGCAATTTGAAAGAATATTGGCACCTTCTGTTTAACGGAATTGATGCGATTGACGACATACCTGATGATACCCATTGGAAATTAAAAGACTATTTTGATCAGGACCCATCAACACCAGACCATATCTATTGCAAAAGAGGGGGATTTCTTCCGTCTGTAACCTTTGACCCTTTAAGTTATGGTATCCCGCCCAATAATATAGAAGCCACTGACACATCCCAGCTTCTGGGGCTCGAAGTGGCAAAAATGGCTCTTGAAGATGCCGGATATCCGATGAATCATCCTGTTCTCCAGCAAAAAAAGGTCAATGTAATTTTAGGGGTTACCGGCACCCAGGAACTGGTTATCCCTCTTGGTGCACGGCTTGGACATCCTATCTGGAAAAAGGCTTTGGAAGATTCCGGAATCAGTGGAGATAAAAAAGAAGAAATCATTCAACGGATACAAGGTGATTATGTCCAATGGCAGGAAAACTCATTTCCGGGCCTTCTTGGCAATGTTGTTGCCGGCAGAATTGCAAACCGTTTAAACCTTTGTGGGACAAACACGGTAACAGATGCTGCCTGTGCAAGTTCTTTATCTGCCATTCATACGGCGGTCATGGAGCTTGTTTCCGGAAAATGTGACATGTCCATTACCGGTGGTGTGGACACATTGAATGATGTTTTCATGCACATGTGCTTTGCAAAAACCGGGGTTCTGTCACACACCAGTGATGCAAAGCCGTTTTCAAAAGATGCCGACGGCACTGTTCTTGGTGAAGGTGTCGGGATGCTGGTTTTAAAACGTCTTGAAGATGCTCAAAAGGATAAAGACAGAATTTATGCTGTCATTAAAAGCATCGGCACTTCAAGCGATGGCAGAACCTCTGCCGTTTATGCCCCGGATTCCAAAGGACAACTTAAAGCATTAAACGAAGCCTACCACGAGGCAGGTATTGACCCTTCCACGGTTGAACTCGTGGAAGCGCATGGAACCGGAACAAGGGTTGGCGATAAAGTGGAATTTGAGGCATTAAAAAAATGTTTTGAACAATCCTCTGAAAAAAATCACACCACCATTGGTTCGGTTAAATCCATGATCGGACATACCAAAGCTGCGGCAGGGGCTGCGGGGATGATAAAGACCGCACTCTCTCTTTACAATAAAGTTCTTCCCCCTACATTAAAAGCTTTGGAACCTGACCCGGAACTTGACATCAACAACTCTTCGTTTTATTTGAACCCTGAATCAAAACCCTGGGTATCAAAAGCAGCATTAAAATCACCGATAAAACCATTGGATCATCCCAGAAGATCAGGTGTCAGCGCATTTGGTTTTGGCGGAAGTAATTTTCATGTGGTCCTGGAAGAATACAAGTCTTCAAAATCTCATGTTTCATGGAATGGCGCCATACAAATCATTGCTTTTTCATCTGATACAAAAGATGAGCTCTTAGACAAACTCTATGCGTTTAAAACAAATCTGAACGGCATAAAAGATGCTCAGGAAGAAAAGCAGACGATTGCCTGGCAGTCTCATGAATCAAGGCAAAAATTTTCAACCGGCCATGATTTCAGATTGCTGATTGTTCACAAAAGAGATGATGATATTCAAAAAAGTCTGACCAACGCCAAAGAAAGCATTGATACAGGCAAATCACAACCTAATATCTATTTTTCATCCGAAAAAAAAGAGGGGAATCTGGGCTTTTTATTTCCCGGCCAGGGAAGCCAGTATACCGGTATGGGAAAAGATCTTGTTTCACTGTTTCCTGAAGCTTTAGAAGCATTAGAACAGGCAACAGATATTTTTTCCAAGGCGAACAACAAACCATCAAAATTCAAGCCGTTACACAAATATATATTTTCTCCCCCACCCCATTTGCAGACAAAAACAAAATCGGAAGAAGAGCTTCGCCAGACCGACATTGCCCAGCCGGCTATAGGTGCAGTCTCCCTTGCCATGATTAACGTGTTAAAAAGATTTGGAATAAAACCTGCAATAACCTGTGGTCACAGTTTTGGAGAATTATCAGCCCTTTGTTCAGCCGACTGGATGGATGAAAAATCTTTTCTTTTTCTTGCTGCTGCACGGGGCAAACATATGGCAGCCGCCGGGTCACACCAGGATAACGATTCAGGCAGCATGCTTGCTGTTCAAGCCCCTTTGGAAGATATTGAGGCCCTGATAAAAGATGAAAAACTTGATTTAATTCTTGCAAATAAAAACAGCAGAACCCAGGGGGTTTTATCCGGCTCGACGAATGAAATCCTTCGTGCAAAAAAAATCTGTCGACAAAAAAAACTAAGGGCCGTTAAACTTCCTGTTGCCGCAGCATTTCACAGCAGACTTGTTCAAACTGCTGTAACACCTTTTAAAGAAGATTTGTCCTCAAAAACATTTTCTCCTACACCTGTTGACGTCCTCTCCAACACAACGGGAAAGCCTTATACGAGAAAAGAACATGAAATCAAAAAGATTCTTGGAAATCAACTGATAAACCCGGTCGATTTTGTTGAAAATATTGAGTGTATGCTTGAAAAAAACGTATCCACTTTTATAGAAGTCGGCCCCAGGGCTGTATTAACAGGTCTGATAAAATCAGTTTTACAAAAAAATGATATTACAGCAATTTCTCTTGACGAATCTTCAGGCAAAAAATCAGGTATTGAAGATCTTGCCCATGTGTTGTGTGTGATCGCCTCAAGGGGATTTGCAGTTGACCTTACCCCATGGGAAGATACAGCAACAAAACCTGTGCCTAAAAAAATAAAAATACAACTTTCAGGTGCCAATCCTAAGCCGGAAAACAAATGCAATATCCCAAAATCAAAACCGGAATCATCACAAAAACAAGCAGTTAATAAAAACAGGTCAGTTTTAAAAGGATCTGATATGACATCTCAAAATACACAAAAAGATGATAATAATCTGAGTTTGCCTGCCACTGAAGCCATGAAAATGGTTCAAAAAGGGCTTGAAGCCATGCAGCAGCTTCAAACACAAACAGCCCGGGCCCATGAAAAATTTCTTGAAACACAGGCCCAGGCAAGCAAAACCCTGGCGAGCATGATGGAACAAACCCGTAATCTTGCTTCTCCTGTGATAAATGAACCCGGGCAGGGACCTGTCCTTAAAAATAATAATATCACGATTTCTCAATCCTCTAACAGTGAAACTCAGGCACCTGAACCTGATATTCAAATTGAAACATCGCAACGAGTTGAAACAAACCTGACTGCTGAGGCTGAAAATAAAATTGCCGATGCTCAAACTGAGTCAATCCTGTTTGAAATTGTAAGCAAATTAACAGGTTTCCCTGTTGAAATGCTGGAACCAGATATGGACATTGAATCTGATCTGGGCATTGATTCAATAAAAAAAGTGGAGATTATTTCAGAACTTGAAAAACAGATTCCTTCCTGTGAGGGCTTAACCACTGAAAATATCGGTTCGGTAAGGACCTTGAAAGATATCAGCAATGCCATACAAAATGAGACAGCCGCCGCCGCCCCTGTCATTGAAACCACCGGCAAAGCAGATACAGACACCACTGACGGTATAAATCAAAGAAATATTGAACCGGATACCTATCAAACAGTTTCAATGGTACTGGTTAATACCATCAGCGAATTGACAGGATTTCCTGTTGAAATGCTTGAACCTTCCATGAATCTTGAATCAGACCTGGGTATTGATTCCATTAAGCGGGTAGAAATTCTTTCAAAACTTGAGCAGGAACTGGATCATATCAAGACTATTTCTTCCGATGACATTGCAAATCTGAAAACCATTGAAGAGATCACTGCATATCTGTCAAAAAATGATCAGAAGACACCGGCTGCATCGAAAAAAAAAATATCAGGGTCCGGTGATGACCCTGAAGAAAATTCAACTATAGTAGAATCAAATCAAGTAGAATCAAATAATGTCAGCTTAGATAAAAAACTGACCCGGCAGGTAGTTTCTTTACAGGAATATCCGACCAATCAGATCAGATTTTATAATGGCGCAAAAATAGAACTGGCGGCTAAAAAAAAAGTCTATATTACTAAAGACAGCTCAAATATAGCCAGCCTGTTTAAAACAGAATTTGAAAAATCAGGAATAGATGCCGCCCTGATTGATATCAGCAACGGAAATATTCCAGAGTTACCCGATGCGGCCGGCCTTGTTCTGATACCGGATTCTTTTAATAAAAATTGTTCAGATACTTCCATAAATTTTTTAAAATCAGCCTTCCTGCTGGTAAAGAAGAATGCCTGTTATCTCATAAATTCAGGCAGTGAAAAAGGCGCATTTTTAACAACGGTCTCCTTTTTAGGCGGCGGATTTGGATTTGCAGGAAAACCTTTCAGTAGTGATCCGGTTTACGGTGGACTTGCAGGCCTTGCAAAAACAGCAGGTCTTGAGTGGAAAAATGTTCTGTGCAGGGCATTGGACATGCCTGATTCCAAAAAAAAATGTATGGAAAATGCTGAAGCTGCAGTCTCTTTAATGATGACCCACGGCTCTGTTGAAATGGGTCTGGATGGCGACTACTGTAACATTCCAGTTCTGACTGATCAAAACCTGACATATGGCAATGTCGACCTTAAACCTGATGATGTGGTTGTCATTACAGGCGGTGCCAAAGGTGTTACCGCAGCATGTGCCATTGAAATGGCAAAAGAATATTCCCCCACCATTGTTCTTATAGGCAGATCAAAAGCTCCATCTGCAGAACCTGAATGGTCAAAAGATATTCATGATCCTGGAATACTGAAAAAAGCCATATTGAACCATGAGTTTAAAGGCCAGATGCCAAAACCCGCTGATATAGAAAAAATATATCAAAAAATCATGTCCAACCGGGAAGTTGAAAAAAATATTCAATTGATGAATGAAAATGGCTCACAGGTTAGATACTTCTCAGCAGATATCAGAAAACCAGAAGAAATTGAGACCATTTTTAAAACTGTACGCAAAGAGTTCAAGCAAATAACAGCCATCATCCATGGCGCAGGTGTCCTTGAAGACAAACTGATCATTGATAAACATATTGATCAATTCACTCATGTGCTGGAAACAAAGGCAAAGGGACTTGAAGCCCTCTTGTCTGCATCAAAACTCGATAAACTTAAATATTTTGTTTTGTTTTCTTCCATTGCTGCCCGAACAGGCAACCAGGGACAATGTGACTATGCAATGGCTAATGAAATATTAAACAAAACAGCTCAAAGACTTGCACGGAAAAACTCTGAATGCAAATTTCTGTCAATCAACTGGGGTCCATGGGAAGGCGGGATGGTTGACATGTCTTTGAAAAAAGAATTTTTAAAAAGAGGAATTGATCTTATCCCTTTAAAGGCTGGAGCCGGACAATTATTAAAAGAGATGGGAAGCATAGAGAAAAATTGTCCTGAAGTAATCATTGGAGCACATCTTTTAGAAAAGAAAAAATCGAGAAAACCAAAACTTACAAAGACAATGACCCTGTCTTTAGGTTTAACGTCAACACCTGTTTTAGCCTCCCATCAGATAGCAGGAGAACCTGTAGTTCCTTTTGCATTATTAATGGAATATCATGCTCATGCAGCCCAGAAAAATAATCCGGGCCTTGTTTTTGCCGGGATAGACAACATGCGTCTTTTAAAGGGTATTAAACCCGGGAAGAAAAACTTAAGTATCAATGTAAACCTGGAAAAGTGTAAACCAGGTGAAAACGGGTATGAGACATTCAGCAATATCACATCAGAAGATGACAGCAAAAACTCATTTACTCATTCAAGCTGCACCATTATATTAAAAGACAGACTGCCTGAACCACCAGTGCTGTCCAAAGCCGCTTTTATGGAATTAAAACCCTATTCAGTCCCGGCAAAGCAGGCTTATCTTGATATTCTTTTCCATGGGAAGGCTTTGCAGGGCATACAATCTATCAATGGATATTCAAAAAAAGGAATTGAGATTACAACTCGTCTTGCCCCTGATCCGGATCATTGGTTTAAAAATCCCTATACTTCAAAATGGAGTATTGAACCCATGATGCTGGATGCAGCTTTCCAGGCTGCCATACTCTGGTTGCATGAGAGGACGGGACAGGTTTGTCTGCCGAGTTTTATCGCCAATTTAAGGGTGTATTCATCCTTTGAAACTTTAAAAGGCAATGTTCGAATTCTCTTTATAGTAAATGATGAGACCAAAACCAGAATAAAAGGGTATTTTACCTTTCTGGATGAAAAGAATACGGTTGTTGCAAGCATCACAGGGTTTGAAGCGATCACCGATCCTGTCTTAAATGAAAAATTTAAAACCAAACCTCTTTTTTCAAAAAAATCCATTCTTGCATTTGCCCGGGGAAACCCTTCTGAAGCATTTGGAAAAAAATATAAAATATTTGATAAAGAAAGGCAGATTGCACGTCTTCCCAGACCGCCTTATTTCTTTATGGACCGGGTACTTAAAGCAGATCACCCTCAATGGGAAATGAAACCGGGTGGCTGGGTTGAAACTCAATATGATATTCCAACAGATGAATGGTATTTTAATGCTAACAGAACCGATACCATACCATTTTGCATCCTCCTTGAAATTGCACTTCAGCCCTGCGGCTGGCTGGCTGCATATGCGGGTTCCGCTCTTGAAAGTGGTGAGAGGCTTCATTTTAGAAATCTGGGGGGCAAGGCCACACTGATTCAACCTTTATCACGACATTGCGGCACCATCACTATCAGAATCCGGATGACCGATGTGTCCAAAGCGGGTAGTATGATTATCCAGGACTTTGACATGGAAGTATTAAAGGATGGCAATAAAGTTTATAAGGGAACGACCAATTTCGGGTTTTTTACTCAGCAGGCTCTTTCAAATCAGATCGGTATCAGAGACAGCAAGTTTGATAGATATTCATTATCTGAAAAAAAC
>JAHOYS010000264.1 GCA_019038815.1 Desulfobacterales bacterium
ACTCCGATCAATCCATTAAGAGGCAAACAATTTCTTCGGAAGCTCTGAAAGCTGATACCAATTCTGATCACCCTGATTCAAACAAAAAAGGCTTGACGATCAACAGCCGTGAAGAACGGGATGGCGCCACAGAGTCCATAACTATTTCAAATTCTTCTTTGCAGAATCCTGCCCGGACAGATTCGTTAACATCAGACCCTGAAAAGGAATCAGATAAACAAAATCAGAAATCAGAAATCATCGGTCAGGCAAAAATCGACCAGGCACTTGAGCTTTGTAATTATGCCCAGCAGATGTGGGAGGAAGGCAAACTGGAAGAAGCACTGACCAACCTTGACTCTGCTTATTCTTCCATACTCGAAATCGATTCAGAGATTTACCCTGAATTCAACCAGCAAAAAGAGGACATCCGATACCTGATATCAAAACGGATTCTTGAAATTTATGCATCTCGCCAGATAGTTGTAAACGGACAACACAATGAAATCCCACTCATTTTAAATAAATATGTACAAAATGAAATAAAAAGGCTGACCGGACCTGAACGTAAATTTTTTATACAATCCCTTGAGCGATCTGAAAGATTTAGACCATTTATACTTTCCGAATTAAAAAAAGCGGGTCTGCCCGAAGAGATCTCCTGGCTTCCATTAATTGAAAGCGGATTTAAAATCAGAGCTCTCTCTCCTGCCAGGGCTCTAGGCTTATGGCAGTTTATCCCTTCCACCGGATACAAATTCGGGTTAAATCGCAACTATTATATTGATGAACGTCTTGACCCTTACAAAGCTACAATGGCCGCTATCAGTTATCTAAAAGAACTTCACAATCTTTTTGGAGACTGGACAACAGCCCTTGCTGCATATAATTGCGGAGAAAATAGAGTATTAAGAACCATCCGAAAACAAAGAATAAACTATCTTGATAATTTCTGGGATCTTTACCAGAATCTGCCCAGGGAAACCGCACGATATGTTCCCAGATTTTTGGCAACTCTCCATATCATGAACAATCCTGATAAATATAATATCAAAATCGGCACCCCCTTATTGCCCATTGCTTTTAAAACATATGAAATCAAAAAACAGGTCCGCCTCAAAGATATTGCAAAGGAAATTGGAGTAAAGGAATCTGTATTAAAAGACTTGAACCCGGAACTGAGATATGCACTGCTTCCACCGGAATCTTACCAATTAAAAATCCCTGAAGACAAAGCCCAAATTTTTCTTTCAAAAATTGATAAAATCAAAACGACTCATTCACCTCCTCCAATGTATGTATTCCATCGTGTGAGAAGAGGGGAGACATTATCCGGGATAGCTAAAAAGTATAGAACATCCATCCGTGCCATATCAGTCGCCAACCATATTAATAAAAAACACAGAATTATTGCCGGCAAGGTATTAAAAATACCCGGTAGAGCCAATGCTGCAAATATTCATGCGGTTGCATCCCGTCCGGCAGTATCTGGAAAGAGACTTACATACAAAGTCAAGAGTGGTGACAATCTTTGGAATATTGCCAGAAAATTCAATACTACCACAAAAAACATCATGGCCATAAACAAATTATCCACCACTAGATTGAGCATTGGTCAGCGTCTTAATATTACATCTAAAAAGCAATTAAAAGTTGCTAAAAAAAAGGCATCTACATACAAAGTCCGGTCAGGAGACAGCCCTTTTTTAATTGCAAAAAAGTATAATATGAGTTTAAACCGGCTCCTTGCCTTGAATCGTTTGAGCAAAACAAGTAAAATATTCCCGGGGCAAAAATTAATAGTTGAATAAATCAAGCCCCCGTAGCTCAGTGGATAGAGCATAGGATTCCTAATCCTTGAGCGCAAGTTCGATTCTTGCCGGGGGTACCATCTGATATGCAGATCATATGAAAAAACATCCTTTTAAACCTGAACTTCTGGCACCTGCCGGAAACCCTGAAAAACTTGAGATTGCCATCCACTATGGTGCTGATGCGGTTTACCTTGCGGGTAAAGATTTCAGCTTAAGAAATTTCTCTGGAAATTTTACAGACACGGAACTGTTTGATGCCGTTACCTTTGCCCACCGCCATAAGGTCAAAGTCTATCTTGCCTGTAATATTTATTCAAGAAACCATGAACAAAAAGAACTCGAGACCTTTCTAAATAAAACCGGTCGAATCTGTCCGGATGCAATTATTATTTCCGATCCGGGCATCATTATGCTTGCAAAAAAAATTATCCCGGATATTGACATCCACTTAAGCACCCAGGCCAATACAACCAATTTGAATGCCGCAAGGTTCTGGCACAGCATGGGGGTAAAAAGGGTCAACCTTGCAAGGGAATTATCCCTGAACGAGATAAAAGAAATCGCTGCAGATTCAAAAATAGAAACAGAAACATTCATTCACGGCGCCATGTGTATATCATATTCCGGACGATGCCTGTTAAGTAATTTTTTAAGTGGCAGAGACAGCAACAGAGGTCTTTGCAGCCATCCCTGCCGATGGAAATACTCAGTAGTGGAAGAACTTCGGCCAAATACTTATCATTCGCTCATGGAAGACGACAGGGGCTCATATATCTTTAACTCAAAAGATTTGTGTATGATCGAGCATATTCCCGAACTGATTAATGCAAATATAACTTCATTAAAGATCGAAGGTCGAATGAAGGGAATCAACTATCTTGCTTCTGTAGTGAAAACATACAGGAATGCAATTGACTCCTATGTTGACGGCCCGGATACATTTGAAACAAATCAGGATTGGCTTGCCGAGCTTTACCAGGTTTTTCACAGGGAATATTGTACTGGTTTTTATTTTAATCAACAAGGTGAACAGCTGCCCAATTACAACAACATTCACCAAGGGAAAATCCACAGCTTTATTGGGAAAATAATCGGCTGCACAGAAGATCAAAGTTATACGGTAGGCATCAGGAACAAACTCTGCAATGGTGATATAATTGAAATCCTGTCACCAAAAGGCGGCTCCAAAAAAACAAAAATCATAGAGCTGCTAGATATTAATAAAAACCGGGTTGATAGCGCCCATCCAAATACACTTGCTATCCTTACACTTGAAGTTCAATGTCAAACCAATGATATTGTGCGCAAAATATAAGAGAAAGGATCTGAAATGATTAGAAAAGCAATACTTGATGATGTTCCGGCCATCCATGCATTACTTCAATTCTATAATGTTAGAGGTGAGCTTCTAGCAAGGCCTCTTAGCAAACTATACGACCACTTAAGAGACTTCTGGGTATTTGAAGATCCCGAGCAAAAAAAAGTAGTTGGATGCTGTGCACTGCAGTTTTGCTGGGAAGACCTGGCAGAAATTCGATCCCTTGCTGTTGATCCTGATTTTACAGGCCGGGGCATTGGATCTACTCTAACAGAAAGAACTATCCAGGAAGCTTTTTATTTTAAAATAAAGGATCTTTTCACCCTCACCTACCGGCCGCCTTTTTTTGAGCGCTTTGGATTTTCAACTATTGATAAAAATGAACTTCCCATCAAGGTCTGGTCAGATTGTATTGGTTGCGTCAGTTTCCCCAACTGTGATGAGATTGCCATGCTTAAAAAATTATAAATAGACCATTTTATAAGGAATCGGCGGATGGATTAAAACAGATGGTTTGGGTAGTATGTGCTCTTCTGATACAGTAAGCCAGTTTGTATCAGGATTCAACTCTCGAAGTCTTCCGCCCTCCGAAGGCAATGCATGGAGAGTATAATCATACCGAATATTTAAAATGCAGACAAAATTTTTCCGTTGTCTTGCAATCACATAATTTTTAGTAAAACTGTTTTGAGTAATGCCTATAGTATCAGCCAGTTTTTTTATTTCACTGTCCGGCAGTTTAACCAGTACGGATTTGGATACGCCTCTCTCATCAATTCTTAAAAGATTTCTGGATTCACTGGAAGAAACATAAACAGTCGTGATTCCGGGAAGCTGCCTGAAATATTGAGCAGCAACTATGGCGGCTGTTCTTCTCCCCCCGGACATAACAGGAACACTGTAATATTCAAAAAATTTCTTTTGGAAATCCTCGGCATATTTGTCCCCTTTTTCATAAAGATCTTTTGAAATATACCTCAAGTCTTTGGCAAGGTCTTCAGAGGCTTCTGCTATGGGCCAGTCTATTCTTACATGAAAGTGGGTCAAGGCATATCTTACCTTGGTCTGCTGGTTCCTTTGAATAAGTAAGGCATAATCAATGGGGAGCAATGACCGTAACAATGAAAAAAATTCATTGGTTTCAAAAAACTTAAGATTTCTATTAAAATTTTCCACATTTGGGAAATATTTATGTTTTAATAAATTATTCTTTGTTGTTTTGTTGACATCGAAATATCGAATATACTTTTTATGTTTTTTATGGATAAAATCTTCGGAAAAAATGATTAAAAATGAATTCTGGGCATCAAACTCAACCGATGGGATTCGTGCTCTTGGCTTGAGTTCCCTTAATTCCACAAATGGATAGGGTACCCGTAATCGAAGAAAATTATTGTAAGACCCCACAAGAGAATATCCCAGGACAAATTGATCCAGTTCATCACGCAATACCTCGTAATAAGATCTTCGAAGTCTTTCTTCCCGGCCCAAACAATCTCTGTGCTTGCAGAATCTCACACTGTTTCCCTTTTATCGTCTCCTCCAGATTTTATTCCAGGACAGCCACTCCCGGAAGTTTTTTGCCTTCCATTAAATGCAAAAAAGCACCGCCGCCTGTTGAAATATAGCTGACTTTATCTGCAACATTACATTTTTTTGCAGCAAGCCCGGTATCACCGCCGCCAACAATAGAAAATGCTGAAGAATCTGCAATGGCATCTGCTACAACCTTTGTTCCTGATATAAATTTTTCCATTTCAAAAACCCCCATGGGGCCATTCCATACAATGGTTCCTGCATCCTTGATAACTGTAGCATATGTTAAAGCAGTCTTTGGGCCAATATCAAGAGCCATCCAATGATCCGGGATCTGATCTGCCAGGACTTCTTTTATCCGGGCATCTTTGTCAAATTTTTCAGCACAAACCAAATCCCGGGGAAGCAGAAAGTCCACCCCTTTTTCTTTTGCCTTTTTAACGATACCCGCCGCTGTCTGCAAAAGATCTTCTTCAATTATTGATCCTTTGGTATCAAATCCCTGGCTTTTTAAGAATGTATTGGCCATTGCACCGCCAATAATCAGTTTATCAACTGATTTAAGCATGTTCTCCAGAGCTGCTAGCTTGCTTGATACTTTTGCACCGCCAATTACTGCCACCAGAGGTCTTTTGGGATTTTCAACCGAATCGTAATACGACTGGACTTCTTTTTCAAGTAAAAAACCCGCCGCAGACTCAGGTGCAAACCTGGGTATACCTGTAACAGATGCCTGATCCCGGTGGGAAACAGCAAAGGCGTTATTCACATATACATCACAAAGACCGGCAAGCTTCTTTGCAAACACTTCATTATTCTCTTTCTCGTCATTATAAAATCTTAAATTCTCTAACATCAGAATCTGACCATTATCCAGTTGACTGACCATTTTTGAGACTTTATCGCCAATACAATTATCTGCAAACAAAACCGGGCTTTCTAAAATTTGTGACAGCCTTTTACACACGGGAGCCAGACTGAGTTTTGGGTTCCTCTTACCATCGGGCCTGCCCATGTGAGAAGCCAGGATAATTTTTGCATTTCTTTCCAAAAGGTAATAAATAAGATCCAGGGTTGCCAATATCCTGTTATCATCTGTAATATTTGCATTTTCATCAATTGGAACATTATAATCAACTCTGACAAAAACCCTCTTTGATGTCACATCAATATCTCTTACGGATTTCATTGGTTCCTTCATAATTATTTTTTTATTTTTCTGTGCACCTGCTTTTTGCGGGACCAGCGCTCAAAAAAATTCATGACACCTGATTGAGTTCCCCTTTCAATAATCTCTTCTTCCACTTTAACACCATCTTTTGTGGCCATGGCCTGCTGCAGACATTTTGTTTTTACAGGGCACTGGTAGAAACAATCATCCGGGGTCTGTCTTAGCCCTTTTTCTGTCATGGGAAATACTTTTTCAAGAATTCCAAAACACTCTGGAATTCCATTTTCTTTATTCATTGTTGCTCTTCAAACTCTTTATTAAATTTTGATATGAACCCTTGGGCTGCAAAACTATAAAACCCTTCATTCCCAATAATCATGTGCTCATGCAATATAATTCCCACATATTTTAATGCGAAAAACAATTTTCTTGTAATCTGAATATCGCTTTGGGAAGGGTCTACATCTCCAGAAGGATGATTATGTGCCAAAATTACGGCTGCGGCATTATGCTGTAATGCACTTATAATGACTTCCCTTGGATAAACCGAACTTGTTGTCAATGTTCCGGTAAAAAGAATTTTAGATGTCAAAACCCTGTTTTTGGCATCAAGAAAAATACCGGCAAATACTTCTTTTGTTTTATGTCCTATTGTATGGTTCAGATACTCCATCAGGTCCTTGGGATTTTGAACCACATCCTTTGATATGATCCTGGCTTCAAGGTATCTGTCAGCCACCTCTTTGATCAATCGGATACCCAGACTGTTTGCCGGCCCCACCCCTTTAATTTCAAGAAGGGATTCGTGACTTGCCGCAAGAACCGCTTGAAAAGTCTTAAACCGCTTTAAAAGCAGCTTTGCACTCTGTTTACAATCTTTCCTCGGTGTGTTCAGGGAGAGCAGCAGCTCTATGACCTCATAATCATGAAATCCCTGAAGGCCATTTTTTAAAAATCTGTCCCGCAGCCTTTTTCTGTGTCCTTCTCCCTTATGACTCGATGCTTTCTGTGTCTCCATTCTCCTTATCCACGGGAAGATCTTCCGGATTTATATCTTCCTCTTCTTCAGGGAGTCTTGCAATTCCAATAAGCTTTTCACCGGATGACAGGTTAATCAATTTAACACCCTGGGTATTTCTGCTGATCACATTGATGCTTTTATTGGATGTTCGAATCAATTTTCCTTTATCCGTCACCATCATGAGTTCATCATTATCATCCACAAGAAGTAACGAAACCATTTTACCATTACGTTTTGAGGTCTTAATTGAAAAAACGCCTTTCCCGCCACGGCCCTGTATCCTGTAATCTTCAATAAAAGATCGTTTTCCATATCCGTTTTCAGTTACAGTAAGAAGAGTATTTTCAGATTCAAGGACTTCCATTCCAACGACTCTTGAGACCTGATCGATTCTCATTCCGCGAACACCCATGGAGCCCCTTGCAGTTGTACGGACATCACCTTCATGGAAACGGATCACCTTGCCTCCTTCTGACCCAAGAAAAATTGTCATATCACCATCGGTTATCCTGGCTGAGATCAACTCGTCACCCTCTGCCAGTCTGATCCCGATCAGGCCGCCGGATCTTCGTCTTGAATAGGCCATCAGGTCGGTTTTTTTAACCCTTCCTTTTTTAGTTGCCATGACCACATATTTATTCTCAACAAACTTATCAACGGTTAAAACAGTTGCAAGCTTTTCACCCTCATCAAAATTGAGAAGGTTTACAATGGCCTTTCCAAGGCTTGAACGTCCTGCCATGGGCAGTTCATAAACTTTTGACTGGTAAACCTTCCCGAAATTGGTAATAAACAGAAACGTGGCGTGGGTGGATGCAACAAAAAGATGTTCAACAAAATCATCAGATTTTGTTCCCATGGCGGTTTTGCCTTTTCCGCCCCTGTGCTGATTTGTATACAGGGTAATTGGATTTCGCTTGATATACCCGCTTCTGGTCACGGTCACAACCATGTCTTCTTGGGCAATCAAATCTTCAATACTGATTTCGGCTGTGCTTTCAACTATTTTTGTCCGTCTCTGGTCGCCGAATTCTTCATCGAGCTCGGTTAATTCATCCTTAATCAAACCCTTGACCACTTCATCGCTTGAAAGGATCTCATTATACCAGGTAATGTCCTTTAAAAGGGCATCATATTCACTGATGATTTTTTCCCTTTCAAGCCCTGTGAGTCTCTGCAGGCGCATATCAAGTATTGCCTGGGCCTGTATGACCGTGAGATTGAATTTGGACTTTAATCCATTTTTAGCCTCTTCCGGTGAACGCGAGGCACGGATCAGCGCCACCGCCTCATCCAGATGATCCAGAGCAATCTTCAGGCCTTCTAAAATATGAGCCCTTTCTTCTGCCTTTCTTAAATCAAATTTTGTTCTCCGGACAATGACGATTGTACGATGCTTGATAAAATGATTCAGGATTTCTTTTAAGGTCAGAAGCTGTGGCCTGTTATTGACAACGGCAAGAAAAATAATTCCAAAACTGGTCTGCATATTGGTATGCTTATAAAGCTGATTCATTACAACTTCAGCAATCTGATCCCTTTTAAGCCCGACAGCTATTCTCATGCCATCCCGATCGGATTCATCCCGGACAAAGGATGCACCGGTGATGACTTTATCCCGCATGAGCTCGGCTATTTTCTCAACCAGCTTTGCCTTGTTGACCTGATAGGGAAGCTCAGTCACAACAATCGTTTCCTGACCGTTCTTTTTATTTTCCTCAACCTCAACCTTGGCACGCAAAGTAATAATCCCCCGTCCTGTGCTATAGGCCTCATAAATTCCTTTGGTTCCATAGATATGGCCATAGGTAGGAAAGTCAGGCCCGGGAATGTGTTCCATCAACTCGCTGATGCCCATTCCCGGATTATCAATCAGTTCCTTTAATGCTGCAATAACTTCTTTGATATTATGCGGTGGGATATTGGTTGTCATTCCAACGGCAATACCAGTGGAACCATTGACCAGCAATGCGGGGAATTTTGTTGGTAAGACCGATGGTTCTTCCATGGTTTCATCATAATTGGGGATGAAGTCAACGGTTTCTTTTTCAAGATCGGCAAGCATCTGGTGGGCAATCTTGCGCATCCTGATTTCCGTATATCTCATTGCAGCCGGTGAATCACCATCCACAGAACCAAAGTTGCCCTGACCGTCAACCAGCATATATCGAAGTGAAAAATCCTGGGCCATCCGGACAATGGTGTCATATACAGCAGAATCACCATGGGGATGATACTTACCAATCACATCACCGACAATCCTAGCAGATTTCTTATAAGGTTTATTCCAGTCGTTTCGCAGTTGCTGCATGGCATACAGCGCACGCCTGTGAACCGGTTTCAGGCCGTCACGGACATCGGGCAGAGCCCTTCCGATAATGACACTCATTGCATATTCGAGATAGGATTGTTTCATCTCCTTCTCAATACTGGTCACATTAGTATCTTCATTAATAATCAACGTTATAACTCCAAATTATTTGACTTTATGAACCTTTCCGGGTTCAACCATAAACTGAAAACTTGAAAAATATATATCTGCAAGGGTTAAAAACAGGGTAGCAATCAATGGCCCATAGATAATGCCCAGCAGACCATATGTCTTAAGCCCTCCGATAATTGCAAAAAACACAATTAAGGGATGCATTCTCACCCTGTCACCAACCACTTTGGGTTTAAAAATATACTCGATTCCCCAGGAAAGAACCGCATAAAAAACAAGAACAAAAATTCCTGCTGTAAATTTCGATTTCAGCATCAAAATTGCAGCAGAGGGAATCAGTATAATCCCGATCCCCAAAATAGGCAAAAAGGCTAAAAAACCCATGATCACGCCCCATATAAATGGAGAATTCCATCCTAAAAACAAAAAAAGCGCTCCGCCTGCAACCCCCTGAATCAAACCGCCAAGACCATTTCCAATAAGAACTGCACCTGCCATATCCATAAATTTTTCAAAAAGTTTTTCATCGTGTTCATCCGGCAAAGGTGACAGATCAATCATGTATTTTATAAATTTATCCCCGTCAATGAGCATATAAAATACCACGATCAGCATTAAACAGAAATACACCACAATATTAAACACATTGGATGTGATAAACTTGGCCTGTTCAAACAATGAAAATCCCACAAATTTTCCAACCTCTGAGATGGGGCTGATTAATTCATCCCAGGTCACCATTTTTTCAATGCCTGCCTTTACCAGCAACTCATTGAACCGTTCAAGTACCTGTGTGCTTTCAAGCAGATCCTTTAACTGGTTTGAAAAAACTGCATCCCTGGCCATGGCATAAAGATTGAACGCTTCCTTGGAAAGTACCCCGAAAAAAAAAACAACTGGAATAAATACAACAAAAAAAACAAGAATACAGGTAAGAATAGAGGCCACTTTCGGTGGCAGTTTTTTTGAAAAAAACTTGAAAACAGGTTTAAAAATTCCTGTAGATACAATTCCTAGTATGATGATGGCAAAAAAAGGAGACATCAGCTTGCCGGCAAGCAGAATCGCAAGGCAGAACAGAGCAATAAAAAAAACAAACACCGCTCTTTGAGAAAGATTTTGCTCCAATGTTTCACCAAACCTGTTAAATTTTAAAAGAAAGGAAAGGGTAAAAAACCATGTAAAGCCGCAATATGCAAAGTAACTTGCACAAATGCGGCTTTACATAAATCAAACAATCATCATGTTTTAGCTGCTGATAATACCAAGAGCTGCCAGAACAAGAAGTATCTCAAATATAATAACTTGAACAAAACTTCCAAAAAAATGATATACAATACCGCCACCAACGATGGCCGGAACCGCAGTAAAGATTAATATGCCTAATTTCCTAGGAATATCCATAATAAAAACACCCCTTTGTGCATTTCATTTCAAACATTTTACAACTCAATAAAAATCTAAAGTTTTTTACCATTTT